>NZ_JAHPYX010000246.1:0-5764 GCF_019058535.1 Candidatus Borrarchaeum sp. | reverse complement strand
GGTTCAGGTTCATAATCAGGGAATAATAATTTAATGAACGGAGTTAATTGAGTTATAGGCTTCTCTTGGCACTTACGTATTAAATCTTCGGCTTCTTCTTGATTAAGTTCGATTACCATGATATTATTCCCAGCAGACTCACGTACTTGCATATATTTATTGCCTTTAGTCCCAGATGGAGTTATAAGGCAACCTTTAGTAATAACCCCATTTTTAATGGCGTCATGTAACCGCCGTATTGCATAATAAGCTGCAACACCACCGGGTTTATCAAATGACTTGACAGAAGGCACTTCTACACCTATGAGCATGTAAGGTCCTCGCTTAATAGTACCGCCTAGTTTTTGCTTCTTTTTATCTATAATAAATTCAAAATCTAGGTCCAAAGAGATCTCATTAAGTTTTCCTAAATTCCGCGCTATTGCTTGTACTGAGCATAATGCGCCGCCTACAATACTACCTGGATTGACATCAATTGCAAGAATTTCTGCAAGTTCAACGCTTGGAGTGACTTCTTTGCCAACTTCTTGAGTTACAGCCATAGTTGTTTCAGCTGTTGCTACTTCTACTTGCGCAGGTGGAATAACTCCTACTGCCTCTGGCAGTGTCAAATCAGGTTCTATATAAGAATCTGTTTTCTCATCGATTGCCTTTCGGATAAGCTTAATCGAGTCTCGTGGATTTCCTTTAGATCTGTGGTAAATCTTATCAAAGACAAATTCCGCTAATGGGAAGAATTTATCTTCAGGATCTGGTAAGTTATTAACGTCCCAGAAGTGGTTCATTGCTCGTACATAGAATTCCTTTATGTCCTCAACTTTAAAGGGATAAAGACGCAGGGTAGATTCCATCCTGGAACGCATAGCAGAGTCTGCCAATGACTCTATTTTGTCCCAAACTTCAAGAAGACATGATGCAATAATTACAACGTTCTGTAACTCATTATAGAGACGTTTCATAGTTTCCCAGAGTCTTGTTTCAGAATCTTCACCAAACATTCTGAAGGGGATTTCAAGCTCGTCAAAATAAAGGATAATTGGTCTGTCCATATTTTCCACAAAAAGCTTGATCGCAGCTAAACATACATCATCGTCTTCGATAAGAGATTTTACTCCAATTTTATCCATTTCATCTTCTGAAATTGCCTCACCAAGAAGCCAAGCCTCAGCAATTTGTAATTCTTCTATTTGTCCTGTTTTTTTTCCCAGTCCAAACAGGATAATTGCTTTTAGTACATCTACGTTTAGACCAGGATAAAACCGCATTGCAGTTCGCGCAACCTGCTCTGCAGAAACATAAGAGAAACCCCTTCTCATACTTTCAGTAGCACCAAAATCGGTGAGTATCTTCTCAGCGACTATCTTAAGGATTTCTATACCAACTTCGTCCATTAAAGCCGTGTAAACGTGTAAAAGGATACGTGTTGGAGAAGGGGGACTAGGAACGTAGACTGTAATATAATTCATGTCCTGCGGAGCAATATCCTTTGATTTCAGAACCCAGTAAAAATGTGTTTTGCCAGATCCAGCATTCCCTACAATAGGCAGAAATCTTGCCGACTGATCTGACAACGTAAACCTTATTGCTCGCATGGCGCCTCTTTCAACTTCCATTCGAGGACCTGGAATGTCGACTACATCCTCTATGTCTCCTCGGGAAACATAACGGTCAAAAGGTGTTGGAGTTGTTTTGATCACTTCAAAATACATTTCTTGCTCATCATCATCCATTATAATCAAAACCCATCCAGTTATCTTATTTCATAATTAGAGAAATCTTATCTGACTCAAAATGTGCTCAGTATATTCATAAAGGTTCCGTCTTTTCTCGCTCTTATTTTTGAGGACAGCTTGAAAAAAGATATATTAGTTAGACTTGAAAATGTCTTTGTAACATCCTTATATGGCACATCAAGGAATTTTCTTCTTGAAGTATAAAAAGTCCTCTAAGAGATAAGATCTTATGTAGTAGATTCCATAGATGTTATTGATCTTGAATAACAACTACACAGATCATATGAGAGATGCTCAAATGCGTATAGGTATTATAACAAACCTTGAAAAGAGTTTTGAAGTTCAGGAATTAGTTAATTCATTGCAGAACAGACAAATTACACCTTTGATCTTTTCGTTTGATCAACTTGCTGCAAATATTGGCTTTGAGAGAGACACTATTCAACTGAAGGACATAAATCTCTTGGATGAATTGGATGCACTAATCGTTAGAGGACCTCCTATGGGTACGTTAGAACAAATAACTGCTAAATTGGATATTTTATACAAATTAGAAGGTCTAGGAATTACGATTATCAATTCCCCTAAAGCAATTGAAGTGTCTGGGGATAAATTTCTTTCAGGAATTCGACTTGCAGAAGTTGGTTTACCAGTACCTAAAAGTATAGTAACTGAGACTCTAGATGCCGCACTCGATGGCTTCTCAAATTTGGGGGAAGACGTAATTGTAAAACCAATTATTGGGAGTAGAGGGCGAGGAGTTGTAAGAATAACAGATCGGGAAATTGCTTGGCGTATATTTGATACGTTAATTCGCTCTAATCAAGTCATTTTCATGCAAGAATACCTTCCTCATGGATTACAAGATATTAGAACTCTTGTTGTTGGCAATACGGTAACTGCTGCAATGTATCGGTTATCTAATAACTGGAAATCTAATATAAGTGAAGGTGCTATACCAAAACCTTGCAAGATTGATGAATCATTGGAACAACTGAGTATAGATGCTTCTAAAACTCTTGGGTGTGAACTGGCTGGAATCGATTTAGTTGAAGTAAAAAACACAAGATATGTTATAGAGGTAAATCCAAGTCCTGGATGGAAGGGATTACAAAGCGTTACCGAACATTCGATTGCTGATGCGATCATTAACAAAATATTAACAAAGATAGCGTGATTTAACTCAATCCTTGAAATAAATTGGGAGCAAAGGAGGAATTGGTAACATCATTTCTTGATATTGCTAGATTTTTTCCTCTTAAAATAATATGAATCTTCTAATGGTTTGTTAAAACTGATTAGAGAGTGTGAATTTGAAGATAGGAGTTGCAATTTCGTCATCAGGACAGACACTTCGTTGGCATGAATTGCAGTTAAAACGTGCATTGGATAAGAAAAATATCTCTACAGTTTTCTTCCCAATAAAAGATACAATAGCAAATTATAGTAGATCCACTTTAGGTGTTCATTATAACAACTCTAATTTAATTAATGAACTAAGCGGCGTCCTAGTTAGGGGGCCAGGAATCGGCGTTTTGGAACAAATCTATTTTCGAATGAATGTGGTTAGACTCTTTGAGCACTCAGGTACTTATGTCATTAATTCGGCAAAAGCAATTGAGCAAGCAAGTGACAAATTATTTACGTCTATGGCTTTAGACGGGGCAAATATTTCAGTACCTCCAACCATGGTGGCACAGAAAATCGATGACGCAATGAATTTCTTTAAAAGCTATAAAGATATAGTAATAAAGCCGTTGTTTGGTTCAATGGGCCAGGGGATTACTCGCATAACAGATGAGGACACAGCATATTTAATATTTGAAACTTTAGAGCAATTTGATTTGATCATTTATCTCCAGAAATTTATTCCACATGGAAATCGAGATATTAGAGCCTTGGTGATAGGAGATCAAGTTATTGCAGCTATGTATCGAGTTGCAGAAAACAATGGTTGGAAAACGAATGTAAGTCTAGGAGCTACTCCTGAAGTGTGTGAGCTGAATGAGAAGTTAAAAAAAATCTGCGTTAGAGCTGCTCAAATAGCAGGTTGCGAAATCGCAGGAATTGATATAATGATCCCCGAAAATGAACAGGATACTGATTACTATCTACTTGAAGTAAATGCATGTCCTGCATGGGAAGGTCTGCAGAAAACTACAACATTAAACATAGCTGAAGTTATTGTAGATTATATAGCAACCAGAGTATAACGAAGAGCACATTGAAGGACAAATCTCGATGAATACCACAATAGCGATTTTATCCGGAGGAAAATCTCATAGACTTAAGTCAGTTGTCCCAGACAAAGGTTTACTATTGCTGAACAACAAACCAATGATTTTATGGGTGATAGAGGTTATTCAAGAACTCTCTAATAACATTCTAGTCATCGTAAGTTCAGAAAGTCAAAAAGAAAAATATCTTGAAGTTATAGAAAATCTTGCAGAAATGGTGATAGACAAAAGAGAGTCTATTAGGAGTTCCTTGCTGGGTGCACACGCAGCATTCATGCATGCAAGTGGGAAATACACCATTTTATTACCTAACGATACGCCTTTATTAAATCGAGATGCCTTACTCCTATTAATAGAATTATGTGAAGACTATGATGTGGTATTACCCCGATGGCCAAACGGATTTATCGAGCCCTTACATGCCATTTACAGGACAGAAATTGCAAGAAAAAGATCAACGGAACTGATACAGAAAAACCAATATAAACTAGATGGTCTGCTACAAAATGCAAACGTTTTGTATATCAATACTGAGATTTTCAAACAATTTGACCCTCAACTTAATATGTTTTTCAACGTAAATACCCCAGGTGATCTGAAGAAACTAAAAGGTTTAGTCAAAAAGCCTCAAAGGAGATAAGATGAATTGGAACTCCCGAAAATTGAAATTTTTCCAATCCCCGGTATACCTATCATACGAGAAGGGGATAATACTGGAGAAATAATATGCCAATGTATAAACAACACGCGGATTGCTTTACAAGAAGAGGATATAATAGTTATAGCCCATGCGATAGTTTCAAGAGCGGAAGGAAGATTGGTAGATTTAAGGACGGTCATACCTTCTGAGTTTGCACAAACGATTTCAGATCAATGCGATAAAGACCCAAGACATGTAGAAGTGATTCTCAGTCAAGCAAAGTCAATCGTACGGATGAAAGATGGAATATTAATAGTTGAATCAAAAACACCAGCAGGATGGGTAATGGCAAACGCAGGAGTAGATCAATCTAATTCTCTTGGAGAAAACTTTGCTCTTCTTTTACCAGAGAATCCAGATCGTTCCGCAGAAACAATTAGAAAAAAAATACAAGAAGAATATGGGGTTGAAGTAGCAGTAATTATTACAGATACTTTTGGCAGAGCACTGCGTTCAGCTGCAGTTAATGTAGCTATTGGGGCATCAGGGATTAAACCGATCCTAGACTTAAGAGGAGTGAAAGATCTCTTCGGCTATACATTGACTAGCACTTGCGTTGCGATCGCAGATGAACTCGCTTCAGCTGCAGAGTTAATTAGTGGACAATCAAATGAGGGGTTTCCTGTTATTGTAATTCGTGGATACAAATATCAAAAGGGAACAGAATCTGCATTGTTGCTTGCTAGGCCAAGAGAAAACGCTCTCTTTTGGTGACTGCGAAATATGATAAAAAAGATTATAACTATCATCTAAAATTCAAAAATATCCGTAAAAGTTGATATAAATGAAGGGTGACAACACCGAACTAAGAAAATGGCCTCCAGTTTCGGGTGATTGGGTACTAGGTAATCCAAACGCTCATATCGCTATTATGACTTGCGGATCATATGAGTTGCCAAGTCATCTTGTAAACTCAAATAAAGATTATGTCGCAATTGCAGGTTTTTGTGAAGTTGAGAATGAGGGTATAGCAAAAATATTACAAAATATATGCTCTAACGCATCTATTCGTGTACTAGTCGTCGCCGGCGAGAGAGTAAAAGGACATGAGCCCGGACAGAGTATTATTAGCCTCTATGAGAACGGCATTGATG
>NZ_JAHPYX010000245.1:0-9755 GCF_019058535.1 Candidatus Borrarchaeum sp. | reverse complement strand
GGCATGGTGGCTAACTATCATCTTTGAAATCCTTGGAATCATTGGCACTTTGATTTTAACATTAGCTATTGGAGCTGCCTTTATTCTGACTGTTATCTCAGCGATTGTCTTGGTATATCTGTTGACAGTGAAGAAATACTTCCATTAATCTTATTTTTTAAAAACGGTATCCTTTTTCTCAATTTTTTTTCAAGAATTCTGAAAGGAAATATTTTTCAGCCAAAAGTTTCGCGAAGAATCTTCATTGCTTTATCGATAGTTTTATCCTCTAATTCCTTAGCTTTAGCATAATGTTCTTCGCAGAACCATTCTGCATATGGTGGATGCCCAACCATTCCCTTTTTTTCCATCTTGGTGTCCCATTCAATGTCTGAAGGTCGTTTCTTAAAATAAACGAGCCCACCTTTTTCGAGATCTAGAAAATCTTTGTCACAGATAGCACAAATTGGAGGTCTCATATCAACACCTTTTGAATCAAAATAATAAAAATATACCATGAAAATAGCATCGATCGATTGTTAAAAGATATTCTCACGTTTGATTCAACGCTATGGTTTTAAAATTTTTCTCCTTATCTTTTCTCTGATTTTTAGACGTTTTTCAGCCACTAGGAGTCCAATAGCAATTGCTACAGTCACAGCTATAGTAATTCCAATCGTTAGATATGGTGCCATTTCCCACAAATCCAACAATGTGAATGGAATCGGTCTCATAATATAGACTGGAAACGCTCTTGTTTGACTGAGACTTTGGTCATCCTGAGTCCAAGTTATCTGAAGTTCTAGTTCTCTTTCGCCGGTAGCTACGCTTGGACTTATGTCGATTTCAAAGAATGCAGACACCGTTTCATTTGCTTTCACGTTTCCTAGGTAATCCACAATTTTTCCAGAAATATCGTTTCCTCCCCTTAATTGGACTGTTACATCTTCAGCTTCTACGCTTGCATTGTTTAGAATCCACACTTGCAATTCTATGTCATTCTCGCCAGCTGTTACGGTGTATGGTTCAACTTTCACAAATTCCCATTGAACTTTGTCTGAAATTCTGAATGGAATTGATACTGATTCTTCCTCATCGTCACCAAATTCGATTTTGCATTTGATGTTATAACTTCCAGCTTCCGCGTAATCAACAATATCCACGTAAAAAGTTAATTGAACGCTTTGCTCTGCCGAAATCTCATTGAAATATTGCTCTGTTGCGCCTTCATAACTTGGCAATAGGAATTTCGGTAATTTCAATGAGATATCCACATCTCTAGCCCTTCTGGTGCCATTATTTTGAATTTCTGCGTTGATCTGAACGTCTCTATTCCCTGGGAAGACTTTTATTGGACTGTATGACGATTTTAGTAGAACAAAATCTGGATCATCAACTTGACTAGAAGGGGAACAGTAACAAGATAAAACAATAAGTGCTGTTAAGAGCGCTATCGAAAGATATTTCTGCTTATTCATTTGTCATTTCCTCCTTCCTAACTTATAATTCATCGCCCAATTCCTTTTTCTCAAAATAACGCTTTCTTAGTGTATATATAAAGAAAATAGCAACAAAAATAACCCCAATAACGATTAACCATACACTATAGGAAGGTCCTTCAATAATAATATCGAGATATAAGATATCGGAAACGATTTTACCCGACTGAACCCATGTCAAGCGTATATTGATTGTTCGTGGTCCTTTTGCGACATTGTTGCTGATGTCAAGTTCAAAAGTCGCGTATTTTGTTTCATTTGCGTAAATTGTGCCAAGAAAGTCTTGTGTTTGGCCGGTTATACCGTTGCCAATGAACTCTACCATTACATCATTCGCTTCAATAGTGGAATTATTTAAAATAAAGAGTTTAACTTGTACACCTTCAGCGCCTGCCTGTAACTTGTTTGGAGTTGCGTCTATTATTACAAACGCGACTTTTTCGCCTACATAAAAAGGCACTTCAAGAGTATCTTCGCCAGTTCCCCAATCTAATTCTAATTCAAGGTCGTACTTCTTTGCTTCAGTAGTGTCTAATATATCTATATAAAACAGAAGCGAGACTGTTTGCTTACTTTCAACGTCGCCAAGATATTGTTCAATCGATCCAGCATATGAACTTCTCATGCCTGAAGGCAAGTTAAGACGTGCTTCAACATCTGTCGCAGTTTTTGAAGATGTATTTTTAATTTTAATTGAGATGGCGATCTCATTATCGCCTGGGAAAACTTTTGATGGCGTATAGGAAGATTCCTGCAAAATAAACCTTTCACTAGCAGCTTCAGTTGGAATTGGGAGGTATCCTGACAACAAAATAGATACAAAAAATATTAGAAAAATGTATCTAATTGATTTTTTTCCATTTTTTATCATTGATTCTCACCTATTCAAGTTTTTTCACAAATCTTTGAATGCTAAGTATTAGCGTAAGAATCGCAAAGAGTGCTAACGCCAATAAATCGGTATAAATGTAACCTAAACTCTTACCTTTAGTCATAATTCCTCTGCAGCCGTTTATGTAATATGTCAAGGGCACAAGGTATGGAATCCATGAAATATTACGAGGAAAGGCCTCTATAGGGAAAAAGAAGCCCGAAAAAAGTATCGATGGTAAGAAGAAGATGATTGTTGCCTGTACAGCTTGAAGTTGGTTTTTACTAACTGTGGAAACAAGCATACCTAGCCCCAGACATACGATCGCAAAGAGAATTGAAATAAGAAATACATCAAGAATAGATCCTCTTATCGAAAGCCCAAAAAATCCAATTCCAACAATGAGAACATTACAAATAACAGCAAGAGCTACAAGCATATAAGTCACAAATTTTCCAACGATGAAATCAGCTTTATGAATCGGTGAAACGATAATCATTTCGATTGATCCGCTTTCTTTCTCGCGTACAAGGCTTACCGCAGTAAAGATAGTCGTTATCATTTGAACAACAAGTCCCATGACACCCGGAGCGAAAGCATCAATATTCTTTGTAGTTCCATAGAGTTGAATTTTAAACGTAGAAATTCTTACACTCTCTGAAGTAACGCCAACGGATGTCGTCACAGCAAATCTCTCAGAAAACTCTTCAGAAAGTTCAACAGAAATCCGTTCTGCTTCAGCGGTAATAATTTGAGCGATTTGTGGTAGGCTTCCATCTACAATAACGATAATATTCGCTGCTTTGCTTTCCTGAAGTGTTTCGGCAAAAGTTGACGGAATATGTATTGCTCCCTTTACCTTACCATTTTCAACTAACGATCTGGCATTCTCAAGACCATTTACATATTCCACTACGTCAGTAACTTCTGATTCTTCAAATTTTTGAGTTACATACCAGCTCAAGTTATTATCACTATCAGCATTACTGATTACAATGGGAAGGTGTGTTATTTCACCGCCAAATGCGATTCCAAATAGAATCATCATCATAGCAGGTTGGATAATAATCATTGCGATTGTGCGACGGTCTCTTTTGAGTTGAAGGAGCTCTTTTCGAAAAACCGCTAAAAATTTTGACCACAACTATGACCCCTCCGCCATTAATTTTATGAAAGCATCTTCCATGGAGATTGAGACTTTTCCTGCAGTCAAGACATCTATCGAGTAGGAGTAGAGTAGCTTTTGAATTTTAGGAAGATCTGAATCCGCATTTTCTACAACGAAATGTGTTTGGCATCCGCGTGGCTCAATATCACGAAAAAACAGGATTTCTTTGATTTCATCAATATCCACCAAAATGTTTCTTAGGTCTTGTTCAGACTCGCGGACTGTCACTTGAACTAAATCGCCATTATGAACCTTTCTCACGATTTCGGTCGGCGAGCCCTCGGCAATGAGATTACCATTGCTAATCAAACCTAATCTATCGCAATGCTTTGCCTCGTCCAGATAGTGAGTGGTGACAAGTATAGTCGTTCCTTTTGCATTCAGTTCACGGAAAAATTGCCAAAACGTTCTTCTTAGAGGTGGATCAATACCCGCTGTAGGCTCATCTAAAATCAATATTTTAGGCTCATGAAGTAAAGCATTTGCTAGTGATAAACGATTTTTCATTCCACCACTAAGCTCATTTGCCAAATAATTTTCAAAATCCTGTAGTTTTACTAATTCCAAAACTTCTTTGATGCGTTGTTTTCTCTGTGACTGCGATAATCCATAAATCGTTCCATAAAAGTCTAAATTTTCATAAGTTGTTAGATCACCATAGAGAATAAAGTTTTGAGCCATATAACCGATTTTTTGCTTCACTTCTTCTGGATTTTTGACTACATCAATTTCATCAACAAGTGCAGTTCCAGCTGATGGAGAGAGAACTCCGCATATCATTCGGATTGCTGTGGTTTTTCCTGCACCGTTAGGTCCTATGAATCCAAAAATTTCATCTTTTCTGATCCTTAAATTCAAACTATCAACAGCTGTGAAGGCGCCGAATGCTTTTGTAAGATTTCTACATTCTATGGCGTATTTTATCACAATACCACAGCCATTTGAAGCTAGGAATAGATTTAAATAATATTATTATTGAAGAAATATTATTAATTATTACTACTAAATAAATATTATTTTAATTTATTGTCACTGAAAGAACATCAATTGTGAGTTTATGAGCGAAAAAGACATAGTTGAAACTATCAAAAGGCTAGGATTTACCGAATACGAAGCGAAAGTATATCTTGCACTAATCAAAAATGGGCGTAGTACTGCTGGAGAATTAACACTTCTAAGTGGAGTCCCTCATTCACGTATTTATGGTATTCTCCAAACACTTGAAGCAAAAAATTGGGTCAATAGAGAAGGAGTAAGCTCACGAGGGGGGAAGGCTGCAAAATATAAGGCGAAGCCTCCAGAAGAAACCCTGAACGTATATTTCAATGAGTTTTCCGAAAGCGTAGTAGAAGCAACATCCACTTTGCAAAATTTATACGATCAAAAAAGTTCAACAGAAAAGTTCGAATTTTGGGCATTGAGAGGGGAGGATGTTTACAGAACCATGAATAAAATGATGAAAGCAGGAAAATTCGTAGTTCTAGTTCTCCAAGTTGAACCCGCTTTGACGCTCTACGTAAGCAAAATCTTTGAAACGCTTCAGAAAAGCCAATCAGACCTTAAGGAATTGTTACTTCTCACAGATCTTGATCAAATTCACGAAATATTTGGACTCGACTTTGTTAAAAAAATTTGTAAAGATTTCAAGGTAGCTCATACGGGTCTGCGCCCATTTCCGTTGCCATTCGTTTCAGTATTGAATGTTGATTTTGAACGTGTCCTAGTAGTTTTCCCAACAGTAGCAACTGTTTCAGATGAATTCACTCTTATGGACGTAGTAGGTGCTTATCTCGAAATACCAGGGTTTCCTGTTACGCGTGTCTTCGCAGAAAGATTCGTTCAAAAGATGAAAGGCTTTAAAAGTGGGCAGGAATGGCTCAAAGAATTGCATAGAGGAAGATAAGAACTATAGGTTTTGGATACTGGTTTTAAATATTCATAAGTTGTATATTAGTCTTTAAAAAAATCCTATGCGTTTTATGGAGTTGAACCTTATGGTTTCAAAGCGTATAAAAATTGCAATAATTGTTGTGGTGGTCCTTATTGTCGGGTTTTTCGGTACTGTGGGGATACTTTTTGTCATTGGGCATACGCCACATGTAAGCGACGTTCAAGTCAGCAACCCTGAAGGTAATGCTGGAGTTGCGTTCGTGGTCTATCAGCCGGGAATAAGCAATTTTCAAGAAAAAGTGACCAATGCCTTCGTAGACGGTCTTATTTCCAATGATTGGCGCGTTGAAATTACTACCGCAAGCTCTCAGACACCTACTGACCTATCTAACTACGACCTTCTGGTCCTTGGGAGTCCTATTTATGCTGATACACCCACCCAACCTGTCATGGACTATGTAAGTAATGTTGGCGATCTCGAAGGCATGAACACAGTAATTCTTCTTACAGGAGGTGCGGGAACCGGAGATGACGCACCCAGTATACTGGGAAACCATGTACAAGAAGCAAACGGTGTCGTCGTTAAGTCGCTGATGCTATATAGCACCTCGGCTTCCAATGAGGAACAGTATGGCACTACTGATCCAATAGTAATAGCGACGAAGGCTGGAGAAGAGTGCTCCCTTCTTTAAAGGAGTAGGAGAATTTGGCCAATTTATTTACCGAAAAATGGATCAAGACTTTTATTCCTTATGGGGTTGCTTTACTCCGAGCATTTTTCGCCCCTTTTCTTTTTTATACGTTTATCAACGATTTGAGAATATGGACAATCATCCTCTTTTTCTTTGCATGTTTCACTGACTATTTTGATGGATATCTTGTAAGAAAACTAGATATAATTTCTCCTTCATCCCTTGAATCCTACCTCGATGCCACAGCCGATTTTATTATTATCTTTACAATGTTCTTTGCTTTCATGCTGAAGCAAATATATCCCTATTGGATATTAATCATTATTGGCGTTTTCTTCCTGCAATTCGTAATTACCTCAGGGCTTAAAAGTCCCGTTTACGATCCAGTCGGAAAATATACTGGATTATTTTTCTTTGTCGTCATTATTATTACGTTGCTTTTCCCTCAACCTATCGTCTATAACGTCTTATTAATTTGCATAATTGGATTCACTGCGATATCGGTGTTAAGCCGTTCTGTGTACCTTATAACACACAAGAAGGACGAACCTTTTATAGATAAATCTCCAAGCGATCTGTTGGCACGGATCTTGGTAGTTAATTTAAATACTTAGTTTTGCTATAAATGGTTCTTAAGATTTTTAAAATTAGAAATTGGAGGAGGCGAGTTCATGCCTACATTCATCTGTTTAATGAACTACACAGAACAAGGAATTAGAACAATTAAAGACTCCCCTAAACGAATTGAAGAAGGTATCAAACTTTTTGAGGATATGGGAGGTAAGTTAGTTGCTATTTATTCAACTCAGGGCGAATATGACTTGATTGCTGTCGGTGAAGCGCCCAGTGATGAGATCGCTACGACTTTCACTTTAAGACTTGCATCCTTGGGAAACATAAGGACAACGACATTAAAGGCGTTTACCGTACAATCCTCTATGAAGGACGACCCTGCTATGCCGACTTTTGTACTCTTCATGAAATTCACTGATATGGGCATTAGGAGGGTTAAGGACTCCCCTGGGCGAATTGAGGAAGCAATTCAAGGCTGGGACGCTTTAGGGGGAAAGTTAATAGGCCTATATACGGTCTTGGGGGATATCGACTTAATGGCAATCGGTGATGCTCCTAATGATGAAGCCGTTATAAAATTCATTCTGAAGCTAGGTTCGGTTGGAAACGTAAGAACAAAAACATTCAGGGTGTTTACAAAGGAAGAATTTACAGAAATGGTTAATAAGTTGCCTTAATCTTATCGGCGATAACAACAGATGCATTTGAAATTGACTCTTTTTTCTTTTTTCTTGTATAGTTGGCTTAAGTTTTATCTTTGTGTCTAAAAAGTTCAAGAAGCATATTTTTTTAAGCAACATAGGCATATAATTACGTTTCATTATTTATAGAAAAGGAATTAAAAAGGGGTACAAGCTGATGGAGAAAGGGGACTTTGTAGTAGAAACAGTTGATCTGAATAAGGAGTTCCATCTAGGTGATATTATAGTCCCTGCTCTACGGGGTATTAATTTCCAAGTGAAAAAGGGTGAATTTGTAGTCATCATGGGACCATCAGGAAGTGGAAAATCAACTCTACTAAACATGATAGGTGGTCTAGATAACCCTACAGCAGGAAAGGTCTACATTAATGGGCAGGACATTTCACAAATGTCGGATGCAGCCTTAACTGATCTTAGAGCTCGAGAAATTGGATTTGTTTTTCAATTTTATAACCTTGTTCCCGTACTGACGGCTTTAGAAAACGTGGAGTTACCTTTAATGGTAACGGGTGTTCCTGATAAAGAAAGCAGAAAACGCGCTACAGAACTTCTAGGATTAGTTGGACTTGGGGATCGCCTTCATCATAGACCTGATGAGCTCAGTGGTGGGCAGCGCCAACGTGTTTCTATAGCGCGTGCGATTGCAAATGATCCCGCAATCGTTCTAGCGGATGAGCCGACGGGGGATGTCGACACGAAGACCGGAGATGAAATTTTGGATTTGATGCATGACTTGAATAGAAATTTGGGGACCACCCTAATTGTCATCACACATGATCCAGCAGTTGCAGAGCACTGCGACAGGCTTGTTCGGATAGTCGATGGACAAATAGCCACAGATAGGGCAACAGCACGTAAATTACTTGAAATTAGTGATGAAGAACGACAGGCATTTGAAGAACTTACTGGAATTAAGTGAATATAGATATATATTCAATTAAATCAACCCTGTGAGGGGATTATTATGCAACTAGGGATGTTAGCTGCCAACTTGGTTGTTGTAGTCATTCCTGTAATCATTGGTATCATAGCCATTCTTCTTTGGAAAGATAAGCGCTTAGTTAAAATGGCACTTCGCAACCTAGGACGAAGGAAGACTCGCAACTTTCTCACCGTGGTTGGAGTAATGGCTTCAGTCAGTCTATACGTAGCATTTAACATAGCTAGTGATAACACGTATCAGGTTTTTTATAACGTAGTTGAACTGCTGGGAGGCAAAGTAGATTTCGAAGTCAGTCGAGTTGATGGTGAACCTTTTGATGAAGACCTCCTCGATGACATTTTGCAGGTAGAGGGGGTGAAAGCAGCAGCCCCTCGGATACAGCGCTACAGTGTGATCTATATCAAAGCTGATGGAAACTCAACTACGGCAGTTATAGTTGGAATAGATCCACAGTATGACAACGAGTTCGGAGAGATATTTGATTATAACACCAGCGACCCCATCAATACTAGTGAAGTCCTTTCGGGAAAGGTAGCCATAGTGAGCGAATCACTGATGGATGGCATTACGTGGCAAGAAGAAGTTGATGATGGCGAGGATGATGAGTTTGAAATCGTCAATGCCACCGTTGGAGATAGCATGATGATCAAGTATCGAGGCGAAGGAGTAGGAAAAAGGGAGCGTTGGAAGATCGCCGCTTTTGCGGAAGTGACTGGCAAAACTCGACAGGTGGGTTTTGGGTCATGCGTCTTTATTACATTAGATAGCGCCCAAAAGTTCTTTCCAAAGTGTAAAGGCAAAGTTGATCAGATCGTAGTGGAAATGGATCCTGCGTACGCAGATGAATGGCAAGATGTAAGGCAAAGGATCCAAGAAGTGGTAGATGACGAAAAATGTACGGTATTTGCGCCGAAACAAAGCATTTTGGAACAAAACGAGGCATCTTTATCGGGTATGAACGCAGGTCTTCTTTTTGCAGGAGCAACAACTTTACTAGCAATGATATTTTTGATCTTTAATGCCATTAACATGACGATTAGCGAAAGACGATATGAAATCGGGGTACTTAGGAGCATAGGATTCAAAAAACGACATATCTTTCGATTATTTCTGTACGAAGTACTGATATTAGGTATAACTGGAAGTGCGAGTGGTGTGTTCCTTGGCATAGGGATATCCCAGGGGTTACTTTGGTATTTTAAACAGCTCTTTAACGTACCAATCGAATTCGCTGCCAAAGAAGTCGCAACCCTCCCTGTTGACCCAGGCGATCTACGAGATGGCTTTTTTATTGGTGTCATCTTTACATTCCTAGGCGGATTATATCCGCTGTTAGCTGTCTCTGCGATGCCAATTATGGGCGCGCTAAGGCCAGAAGCCCGTCAAACTGAAAAAATTAAGTTGAGACATCGGCTTCGATGGATCGCTGGAGGCAGCAT
>NZ_JAHPYX010000244.1:0-27821 GCF_019058535.1 Candidatus Borrarchaeum sp. | reverse complement strand
TGTCACTACTTTTATATATATTTTGTGGTAAATTTCTCCGCAAATTGACTTATTTAAACGCTAGCGTTAAATTTAAATAGCAGTACTCTCATATTCTTATCTAAAAACTAAAATCCCCTCTCTGGAGATGAATATGTCAAAAACGCTTACAGGCTTCTCTGAAGTCAAACAAAGAATATTGAAGGAAGTAAGTAAAGGAAACAACACATCAAAGGTGATAAGTGATGCCTTAGGGAAGGACCGGGAGTTGGTTTGTGTGATACTACTTCGGTGCTATAGACAAGGGCTTGTCGATCGTGATAAAAAACACATTGAAGAAAGCAAGAAACCGATATACGAGTACATTATAACTGAAAGAGGTAAAAAACGATTAGAATATTACGTAAGTAGTGAGGAACAAGTAAAAGGTGTTGCTTCTAAGGAACTTAAGCCGTATTTCCGTGTTATTGCAAAAAATATGAAAGAAATAGAGGCAATTCTCAAAGTACTTGCTACAGAAGAGAATGAAAAAAATCGAGCGAAACAGATAGCGGTAATCCACGAATTTAACGACAACACACTTGAAAATCTAAAAATAATAAGGGATTTAAAAGTAAATCTCGAGCTACAGTATTAATTATGACTGTTCTATTACTTTTACAGGTTTGATATTGAGTTTATTCGCCATTGCATTTATGACAGGTACGAATTGTTTTGAGAACTGTTTTAAACTGACGCCAACGAGTTCTATGCGTTTATCTAATGACTCAATGACTTCTATAAAACTTCCCTTCGTATCCTGCAAGAGTTTATCTACGACTGTCGATTTGATGTGTTCCAAGTCTACAGTCCCTACTTTTCCAGCTAAGTATGTGGCAACAAGTTTTCTCGGCATTGTTATCGAGTCAATGTTCACTTTGTCGATCATTGTTTGTTGTTCATTTAGTTCTTTTGTCAATTTCCGTCCCGCCTCTAATCTCTTTTTACGTTCATTCATGATTTCCTGATTGGCATTAGCGATCTCCCTCGAATAAATAGACTCAAGTTTATGCACCGCGAGTTCATTCTTTGCCAATAATGATTTATTTTTGATTTCCACCCACGGCTCAATTATATTTGTGTCGTCTTTTTCGTAGATGTCAGCAACTTCCAAGAACTTATTTCCGTATTTATCTTCTTCAAGAAATTTACCTAAAGTTCCTCTACTTAGTAAATATTCCACTACACGCCATCCACGTCTGAGTTTTAATTTTTTCCCGTTTGGACTGTACTCGATTAAGGTAGTCCAATCGGTTTCACATAAGCCATGTTCATTTCTGTACTGTATTAGGAGAGGATCTCCCCTAAATTTCATTCTTAGGTAAATTAATACCGCAATAACCGTTGGTATTCCTACCAAGACCCCGCATAATGTATAGAACTGTTGTGGGGTCATTGTAATAAATTGCACGTTTACATTCCTCCTAAAGTTTTTTATTAGCGAATTGTGTCCAAAAATCTTTTTTTAATCCCTCTAAAATACGGGATTTTTGAATTTCGTGAACTGTTTCTGAGATACCACTTCCCTTCAAGATCGATAATATCTCTTCTGAACTCTGAGGTTTGAACCCTTCGACTACAATTGGGAGACCTGTCTCATCGCCAAGAATTAGTGTTGGAGTTCCCTCGAATCCTGCGGCCAGGAACTCCATAAGATGTGATTCTTTCCCTATGTCCAACATAATGAACCTGATTTTGTTATTGCGGCAGTATGTTTTTACATCAGTGAAAGCGGCAGACTCGATAAACTGCATGCAGTGTTCGCAGCTGTGATGAAAATAGTACTTGAGTGTGCCTCTAAAAAATAATGATTTTCGTGTCATACTTTTCGCTCACCAATCTACCAATTCCTACATGAATACTTAGGTAGTCACGAATGAAGGTGCACAACCTACCCCTGTCAAAAGCAAAATTGCGATATACGACACCTATAGATGCCCTCCGTTGTCATATACCAATTTTCCCTTATCAGTGAGGGAAAGCCGAAAGGTACGACTCTCTCTATCTCTATCTATGCATCCCTCTTCCAAGAGGAACGAAACTTGTTGTCGGATAGTTCTTTCGTTGTACGTCATTAAATCTTTCAAATCGCTTTGTAATAATCCTTGTTCGTTTTCATCACGTTCAACTAACATTTTAAGCAGTTGGAACGCGGAGTCAGGGATCTTTTTTTTCTCTTCTGTTACTTCACGTCCTTTGCCATTCATTTCAATACATCGGATCGTTCCTGAACCTGCGAAAAGACCGTAATGAACTTCATTTAATAGTTGTTTCATTTGATGGGGATATACACCCATTACCGCACTGCTGGCGTAATCAATTTGTTTCGATATTTGGGCAAGTCTACCCAATGCTCGCATGATAGGATGAATTTGCTGTGGCTCTCGTTTGATAATTTCTCTTGCACGTGCCGATGTTTCAAGAATACCAAGTGCTTCAGCGCAAATTTGTGCGGTAGCATACATATACGTCGAAAAAACAGTCATTGCGTCAATATACGTCAATTTCTGACACGCATCGGCAAAATCGGGATCAATAGCCGAAGGTTTAATCAGACTTACCATCATATTAATATAGTTGAAAGCGGCTTTACGCATTCTTTCCCAGAGTGGAAGCGAGTCATCGATCATTTTAGGTTGTGTCGGCTGTTTAACATCATCAGACGCGATGGCTTCTGTTTTTGGAGCCTCACTCTTAGTTTCCGAAGCCATAGTCTCACCCCAAAGTAGGTAAATTCGCTATAGTCTCTCTTTGTTGTTTATCAATGACTCGAACAAAAAAGCCGTCATCATCCATCTGTGTGACAGCGAGGATTTTTTCATTTTTTGTAAGCTTATATCGTTTTCTAAGTTCAGCGGGTAAATAAAGTAGGTCTTCGTTCACTATCGTTAAAGTTGGTATTCCATACAATTGCAACCTCATAAACACCCCATAGCGGAAAATGTATGTTTCCTGTATAAGTAATCCTCACAATTTATATATAAAAACATGAGTATCAAAAACCAATAACCAATACCAAAGATTTGATTCTATGATTTCAGAACCTTGGAAGAACAAAATGACTAAGTCTTCTACTATCAAAAAGTGGAAGGAAAATGTCAATGCGGTTTCTGAAGAGGACTTTAACGTCAGTATAGCTGCCACTGATTCTGTCGAAATGGACAAGAATTGGGCAGACGGACTTATCAAAGTACATAAATCAGAATATGGTGCCCCATGGGCAGCTGCGATCTGTCGAATAGACGGATTACCACAGGACGTCAGAGACGCATTTGGTTGCATCGATGTCAAAAGGACCTGGTAGCGTTACTTCTTTTGGTTTGGTTTTAAAAAAAACGAAAAATGTGGAGGAAAAACTATGGTAATTTCTGGCCCTTGGAAGGCAAAAATGACAAAAAAATCCACGATTGCAAAGTGGAAAGATAATGTCGCCAATGTTACCGAAGAGGACTTCCTTAACGACATCAATGCCACCGACACCGCAAAGATGGACAGAAACTACGCTAAAGGTCTGAAAACTGCTGGACCTGACGCTTGGAAAAATGGTATTTGCAGTATAGAAGGTCTTCCAAAAGAAGTTTCTGACGAATTTGGTTGCAAATAAGCCGAATTTGACTTCACTAGATACAGAGCACCCCGCACCCTTTTTTTACTTTAAATTAGGAGGTCTAAAAGTTGGTTCAATGGCGAGGAGACAAAACTCATAACGGTCACGGCAGAGACATCGTTGAACGCGGTGATCAGATTTGTTTCATAACAGAGGACGGTAGGGAAAAATGTTATCCCAAAGACGAATTCGCAAAAGTGCTCGAGGAAATGGGTACTTTTGATAGCCCACTTGACGTAGAGATCGCACGTATCAAAGAACAGAAGAACCTCCCAAAAGACGTATAGGAGGTTCAATATGTTATGACTGCACTACGCGGCGTTACCTACATAATTGCGACAGTACTGATAACTTGCGGTATTTTAGCCATATTTATTACGCCTTATCTTTTTGCTAGTATACTTATTATGGCAATTGGTTTTGTCACACTCTTGCTGGCATTTAAGATGGACAATGTGGCAGGACTCGGCGCAGGATTACAACGACTCCTTGTAAAATCATTATTTTTAGCGTATTTTCACCAGATCTTAGTTTTAGCAATAGGTGCGGCTATCGGCTTTTTCATCGGTGCATTAATTGTATTAATCAGTGGAGGTAGCGCAACCACAGGCAGTTTCTTTGGATTCGATGTCATTACAAGTGTTGCCGCCGCGTTTTCGACTGTGTTTTCTGCTATCATCGCAGATCTACTAGAATCCCGTAGAAAATGAGTTTAGCACGCTTTTTTGTGCCTTATCTGAACCGTACCCGACTACTTAAGTAATTTGAAAAAAAATGGAGGAAATTTGGAAAATGGCATTTGGTATATCTTTTAAGAAATTTACTAGAAAGGTCTTTTCTAGCAGAAGAACAGCAGAAATCCAAAACATGGTTAATAATGTGTTTTATTTCTACGCACTAGCTGTAATTGTTGTGATCACTTTATTCTTGGTGACAATATTTGCTGACATCAGTTTCTTGTCTGGTATTTCGCTTGGAACATTCCTCAAGACGTTTTATGCGTTCGGAATAGTTGCGATTATATTTGAGATGATTCTGAACTTTCAGTATTTGCGGGGCTATCATATCGTTGCTAATCTTGCAATCATTCTTCTTCTGACGTTCATAGTAGCCAATGGACTTGGGGCACTCGCAACAATGTCCATGACCGACTCTAATGCTATGGCATATCTGAGCCTCACACCGTTATCTTCCGCCACTTACACCGAAACTGACATTATACAAACGATTTTGACCGCGCCTAAAATGATGATCGGTGCGATATGTGGCATGACGGCACTTTTTGCATACGCAACAGGTAGACGAAAAGCCGCAGGAATGGCCATGATCCCCTTCATCATCATCGTGGTTAGTCTGTTTTTCGGCTGGATGCCGCCAGACGACACGTTTGTTGGGGCACCATTGAATCTTGGCGAAATGGCAGGTTGGATCGAAGCGTTTACAGTTGGACTCTTTGCAGTAGTTCCGATAGGACTCGGAAAAGCCATTATTAACGCCACAAGATAACCAATAGTGATAGTGGGGGCTTATAATCTATGAAACGTACAGCAAACTGGACCTCAACAGCAGTTGTTTCTACGATTATAGTGCCTTCTATCGTTCTTGGGATCTTTAGGCAATACATTTTTCTTATTGGATTTCTCGGTTTTTTTTATTTAGCAGTTCTTTTAGCAACACAAAAGGGCTATAAGTATTTAGCGATCCTTTGTGTTGGCTACGCGATTCTATTTGGTGTTTTTATTGGCACAAATAAAATGTCCATGATGGACCTCTCTATCTCAAGTACAAACACAGAAGTAGAACTTGATTTTGATATAAGTCAAGTGGGAACTATTTACACGGTTACCGTATCTGACGTGACTCCAGAATTGGTTGATTCAATTGACGACAATGAGTTACCAAAAGATAACGATGGAGGCGCGGAGTATCAAATACAAGTATTCGATATAGACGACAATAGTCTCTACAAAAGTGACAAAATTAAAATTGATGACGGGAGCTTCACGGCAGTTCTCTATTTTCAAGATAAAGATTTGAAGAACGCTGACTTTTACGGGAAAATCTATCTTTGGTACGGTAGTTCTGAAACGTATGATAATTTTCAATGGAACGCTGAGGAAGGCGAAGGAGGGCGAGGCTTACCAGAAGGCGTAGAGGACGTCGATCAAAGTCCTGATGCAGGCTACGAATGGAAAGGTTATCCAAACTTTTTCGAGTGGATCATGCACCCAGATCAAGTACATGAGTTCATCGCATTTGTGACCGTCCTTCTTGCGTTTATATTCTTTGCATTGAGTTTTGTCATAGGCACCGATCTACTTGAAACACTCGCAAAAATTAGCGGGTCATTCTTTATTGCTGGCATTGTCATAATGCTTGCTGCACCTGCAACTTTTACTGCTGGGATCGAGTGGGCGGATTGGTTTCCTCCTGTATCACAATACGTCGCATTAATTTTCGCACTTCTTGAATGGTTTACAGCGTTTGGAATACCAACTCTGATCTGTATAGGGCTCATCATGGCGATAAGTTACACAGACAAGTATGGTGTGCGTTCTGCTGTGTCAGAACGAATAAATGATACCGCTGGGAAACTCGGTGTGGGGATCAAGAAAGTAGTGACCAAAAAGGCACAAACCCCCCCTGAGCGCAAGGCAGGTGGTAGTTCACTTGCTTTTATGGTATCAAGAAGTCGCTCTTCTGGTAGTTCCTCGAGAACTACAAGAGCACGTATTTCAAGAGGCGCAAGTCGTGTTTGGAAGAACCTAAAGAGAACATTTAGGCGAAGATAATTTGCGCCTCAGTAATTGAACCTACCTAAGTAATTAGAAACAGAAAAAATGGAGACTATGGGAAATGGCAAGAATACGACGAAAAATAAGTAACGCCTTAGAAATTACACACTTAGGCGTATTCACAAAAGATTACAAAAAAACATTTTTTGAAATACTCATTCTTATTGCCATTGTAGACATCATTCTCTACGCTGCGCATATCATACCGTTTTATCTATCGTTCTACGGCATGATCGGTCTCTTTATCACTGGAACTATTGCACGGACTTTTTACAATTTTTCACAACAAAGTCCACTAGGAATGCTACTCAATATCGTTGGTATGATGTTAGGCGTACTTGTTGTTTTAGACCTAGATCTACAGATCGCAAGTATGTTTGGCTACCAAGAACAGCAAGTCACACTTTCTTTGGCGTTTGTAGATGTTCCCGCATCATTACTAAATTCCACGCTTTTTCCACTGCTCTTACTTGTCTTTGGGGCGAGTATGGCTCTGGTATATTTCGGAAGAAAACTTGTTGCGATGATTATAATAATCATGACCGTAGGAGTGACGTTCTGGCTCCTGCTTGGAGAATTAGTTCCGCCTGAACAAATGTTTACCGTTGCGTATGGTGCTAACGCTGTTGTAGCGGAAATTGTTGCTATTTTGAAACTCGTTGCACTAAATCTAGTAGGGATGTATCTGGTATTTCTCCGCAAGGAAATGGGGTAATTTTAAATGTGCACATGGGCAAACTCTGTAAACCAATTATTTACGGTCGTAGGAAATGACGAAGGGATTTGCATATACCACGTTTTAGCACATAAGCCCTTTGAGTTTGTCTCTCTCAAATTAACCAAGAGAGATAAAACTAGCGTATTTCTTTTTTTTGTGTGGCTCAATGGCAGGCAGAAACTAAAACTGAAAACCTATTGTGAGGTAGGCAGATGAGGATAAAACTACAACGCTTAAAGAAAAGTCATATAGTAACTATGCTTTTTCTGTTTGTTATGGTATGTAGTATGCCCTTTATATTACCTGCTAATCTGCAAACAGATGCGTCACAAACTACTACTATGCCTGATTTCACATTAACAGAGCCTAACAATAGATATAATCCTGAGTTTAAAATAAGAGCCTTAGGCAGTGGTTACACACCTGGTAGTGAATATTATTACGTTAATCCTGGAGATGGGGATAATTGGACTGAAAATAATGCTACTCAATGGGAGAACGTGAATAATGTTACATTAATTGATGATGCCTTAATTAATCAAGTAGGTAGTTATTCAATAAAGGCAGTACATAGAGGTTTTAATTTCACAGATTTAGGCGCACTAAACTCAACAGTTTATATTGATGCAGGTTTAGGAACACAGGCAGGTATATTTGATGGTACAAATGAGATTTATTACGGTACTGGAGATGCTTTAGAGCCAAAAGAACTTTCTACAGGAGTAGGGTATGGTACTGGTTATGGGCGATTATATAAAGTAAATGTTTTTACTGGTGTAATTACTAATATTGCGCTACCAGCTGAATCTACAGATGCCTGGAAATGTGGCGCAATTGTTAAATTGGGAGATTATCTGTATTTTACTACATCAAAAAGAGTGGGGAATGGTTGTAACCACTACTGGTATAAGTTAGATTTATCAGATGACTCAATAGTTTCATTAGGCTCTGGTGGAGAAACTGGTATTGCTTTAGATCGAATTAATTGTGCGATGTATGATGGATCTCAATATATTTGGTATTTCATAGAAAACCGTAATCTTGGAATGAGCAGTTATTGGAAAAGACTTGATACTACTTCTGATACTTTAACGGGTAAAAATGAAGCTGGGGGATATATTACAAGAGTATTCGGTATGCAAAGAGTGGGAGGTTATATCTATTTCTGTGGTATAGAACGCTCTACCATGTACAGGGGCAAAGGATTAATAGTAAAAATGAATATGACAAATAGAGCAGAGTCTATAGTAGATATGTGCGAAGATACAGTACAATCTCCTACTGGTACATGGTTTTCAAAGACAATGAACAGAGGGATTATTTATGTGACTTTGACAGGCTCACATAAACTATATGCTCTTGATACAAGCACGGATACATTAACTACTTTGGGTGATTCTGGTAAGCAGTTATATAATCTCTATTTTGATGGGCGTTTTGTATGGTTTGGAACTAATGATGATGATGCTGAGCCTGATGAGGCGCGCATAGGGTATTATAATCCGAGTGCTGATAGTTTTACCTTTATTAACACATTTACAGGTTCTAATGTATGTACTGGTGGAGCATTTAGTTTAACTAATAACTATCTTTATTTTTCTTTAAGAACTGCCTCAGGTGTTTATATTTATGAATTATCTTTAACTGATTATATTTTTCCTGATGAGGGAACAGAAGGGAATGCTGATCAATACACCATAGACCAATATAGTTTTGATGGTGAGATAAGTGATGAGAATGTGCCTACACAAGTTGGTAGTTATAGTCTTAAATGTAATAAAACAACAACTACAGATTTTGTTGCAATTCGTGAATTATCTACATCCTTTTACTGGGGTAACTTTACTGGTTTTAGTGTAGAGATTTATCGTACAAGTGCAACACATACATACTCCGTTGTAAGATTTTATGATTCGGATGATTACTATAATCCGAATATGTATTTTACAATTAATATTTCTGCTCAAGACATAGGAACGTGGCAAACGTATGTAAGAGTTAAAGCAGATGGAAATCCTGGTAATGGTGGGCTAACAGATTCAGATTTAGTTACTCATCATGCCTTTACAATGCATAGCTCTTATATGGCTCAAAATGATGTAGTTTATTATGAGAATTTAGTCATTGATCTGATCCAAAGAAATCGTGAGTTTTATTATAACTCAGCAAAAAATCTGAATCTTGATTGTGAGAATAGATATGAGGATTTAAATTTCAGAATAAGACAAGATAATGAAACTGCTGATCCTCAATTGCGTTTATATGATGATGATTCAAATTACTTTTACAGAACAATTGATATTTCAGCAAACAATACATGGCAAACTGAGGCAATTGCAGTAGGCTCAGGTAGTACAGGATGGAGTGTACAGGGCTCTCCTAATTGGTATGACATTGATTGTATTGGAGTTTATTATACTGCATCCCAATCAAATATAACTGAAACATTCATAGATAATCTTTATTTAGATTCTTCGCGGATTTTTGAGGTAGATACATCTTTAGGTGCTATTGGTTCTGCTACAATAACTCCCTCTTACACTACAGGGATAGATGAAACTGATCTTATTGCTGTAGATGGAGATTCGTTTACTGCGGTATGGGATACAGATCATTGGGATCTCTCAGATGTAGAGGTAGGTATTGATGGCAAACTTGATTTTAGCATTTCATCAGATTTTGAAGGGCATAATACTACGTTAAGTTTCTCCAATTGGTTAGAGGATAAAGGAGTTTCTATTTCTAATATAGATCCTTCAAATAATGAGAGGGTAGGGTATGAAACTAAAACAGTAAAATGTACTGTTACACAATTAACTCTAACTGCTGCTAATATCTCATCAGTAAAATTTAGATATACCTTTGAGAATCCTGTAAATCAGTATGAAATTTATTCTAAATGGATAGAGATGAGCCTAGACTCAGGAAATAGCACTTTAGGAAACTATAAAGGCAGTTTTGAGGTAAACAGCACGTTTTTTGATGAGGATGATGATTATAAACTACAGATCAGAGCAGAAAATACTAATGGGCTCACAGAAAAAGAAACAATAACATTCTTCGCAGATTCTACCCCTGAGAGTGGACTTCAATTAGGTTCACTTCACGAACCTGAAGAAGTAAAGTGTGGAAACGTCACAGAAGATCTTATGTTTTGGTGCACTGCAACGATTCACGAATCACAATTGGTCTATACCAAGACGTTAAGCAATTCATTCAAGGAAAAACTAGGTGACGACTTTGACTTAGTTACTGCTGTTGCTGTAAGCACAAAGAATGTGACTAACTTAAAGTTTAAAGAAGAAGGGTCTAAGTGGAAACTCACACTTGAATTCGACGAAGCACCTACCGAAGACGCTTCCTTCAAAATCTATTTCTATGAAACTGAACCAGAGGTTTCTAGTCCCGCTGTGGTAAACGCTGATAATAACAAAGCCGTCTATACGATGGATATAGACACTCAAATAGCACGCGAGAATGTCTCTATTATTGGAATCGACCTGCCTTCAATACGAAAACTATATTGGGCGGGTTACACTACAGACAGCATAAAATCATGGAAAATATACACTGACAGCAAATTACAGAACGAAATATCCTCTGCTGCAAGTGCAACTCTTTTAGACTACTTAAGTAATGAAGAAAGCGGATATTCAGTTGAATTTATGCCTAATGGTTACGAAGGAACAATTAGCATTTATGGCATCAATATAGAACCCGATCAAACACTGTATTTGGTGGGATATGTCAAAGAAAAGACTTACACGCTTACAATAGAGCCTTTTATCTACGCTTTAAGTATTTCAATAATAGGCATAGTTGTAGTTCAAAGTACGAAAGACATGTCGCCTGTTAAGAAATTTTATCAGAAATATGCGTTCTATGTTTACATAGCGATCTTCGGTGCTGCTGGCGTAACGCTTTGTGTATTTCTATTTTTACCTCAATTTGGAGGAGTTTTGTCACTTACCGACCTATCTGAATGGTCTGTAACATTTAGAAAACCAGCAATTAATTTAGCAAGTCCTGTATTTGCGTTTGTACCAATCACAGTTGCAATTGTTGTGATCCTGTGGAGTCATGTCGCTAAGGCGGGTCCTGTTTATGAGTCTTACAGGAAGAACGAATTCCAATGGCACATCGGACTTATTTCAGGTGGGGGTCTATTCTCGCTATTGATTGCTGTTGCAGGATCTATCGGTGCTTTAAATGTAGCAGAGGCACCAGTAGAAGTGCAAATGCTCACTCAATTCGGTGTCTATGGGTTCTTTACATTCATCGTAATCTTTGGAATCATACTGCTTAGGTACTTCAAAGGTGACAGGAGGAGATTTCGTTGATAACTAGAGAGGCTATTACTGAAGATATTGTAATCAGTGCGGCAGATTACGTTATCGCTATGGGGATACTGATGTTTACAATTGGTTTCGCCGTCTTAACCTATCTCCAAATTTTTCTTTTTTATAGTTATGCGATTATCTTTTCAGCGGTTGCCGCAGTATATGCATTTTATTCTTACAAAAGTGTGCGAGAAAAGAAAGCCAATTTTATCGTGGGTATTACTTTAGGCGTCACTATTGTGATATTTACGAACGTGATCTTTAGTTATGTGCTCGCACCTTTTCAAAACACTCTTGGTCTGTCAATAGTAGACACAGAAAGCCCGCTTTATGGGATTTCTGTATCCCCAACGTCAGAAATCTTGTTATTAGAAAGTACGCAAACCTTATCTTCAATTGAAGGGTTTTTTGTCAGTATAATGTTCCATGTTTGTTTGATCGCTCCGACTGAAGAACTTTTTTTCAGGTATGCGTACCCTGAGCCTATCAAGTGGGTTCTGCAACGATTTCTTAAGTTTGATGAAACAACGGCGTATGCGATTGCGTACGTGATTTCATCGACACTATTCTTTGGAATTGCGCATAGTGTAGCGTACGCCTTCAATGCAATTTTACTCATGTTTACAGTTGTAGCAGGAATAGAACTTGCTGCGATCAGAACAAAGTATGGACTCTATGCATCAATCTGGGTTCATAGATTAAATAATATACTCTCGAAAATGTTTGCGCTGATGTCCCCCTGAATAGATTTGCACCACCTAAGCCCCCCAGTGCTTTCATAAATCGTGTGTTGCGTCAATTCCTGGCGTGACAGATATTACGAAAGTACCTAAGTAATTAGAAAAGGTGAAAGGAAAAATGGTCAAAAAGGTAGTTTCTAAATTGCGGTATCTCGTTGGTGTTGCGTTTTTATTCATCGCATCAGGTATGATCTGGTCACTTGGAGGTTGGATCGCTAATGCAGTTGGTGCTAATTTGTGGGTCACTAAGGCTAAAGACTATTTACTTCAATACTTTACTACATCTTCAGAAAATATCGTTGGAAATCTATTGTATCTAGGGTTTCCTTACATTGCAATCTTAGTCGTTGCGGCAGTATTCATACTTCTAAGTATTGCGCTACTTGGTTTTCCGACCATTAAAAGAGTTATTGGGAAGTAAGAAAAAAATGAATCATAAACAAGCAATGTGTGCGCTAATTGTAGCACTTGTCTTAGTCGGTGTTCTTGTTCAACCAACAATCGCCGCGACTGATACTCTCAGTAATGAGGAGATATGTCTCAGTTACCGAAATGACAAAGTGCAATTCCGCTATTGGTACAAAAACATCAATAATAAACATGACCTCGAATACGTTGCCATTCAAGAGTTCAATTCTAATGGCTTAAAACAACACACGCTCGACTTTAATTCAGAAAAAGTTGACTTGTTCCAAGTAACTTCTACATCACAAAAACTTGTATATGACATAGATGAGTTCGATGGCGACCAGAGACATCATGTAGTACTGACTGTTGAAATCATTTTCAATTACATTGAAATCAATCTGTACATAATTCGATGGGATTTCTCAGATACAAACAACCATCTCAGGCTTCAACGAATCCACGATTCGATTAGTTACGTGACAACAGTAGAAGAGAGTTATTTCCAAAGAATAGTTGTGACGCAAGCAAAAGAGGGAAGTTCATTCTGGGATATTGAGTCTTGGTATGTATACTTTTACATCAGGGGTTATGAACTACTTATTCTAATGATCGGCGTAATCATTACTGGTGTTATTCTAATGATCCCGTTAATTCACAAGAAAAGGAAAAAGAGCTATTATGAAAAATCGTTCTCCAAATAATGAGTAGAAGTCGCTTTTTAGACTACTTAAATAATCAAGAAGAAGGAGTGTGTATGAAACAATGCCTTTGAATCTCGATAGTTGGATTTTATTTCTTGTTGCAGACTTAGAAGAGTATACTGAGAATCAAACTGAACTCAGGGAAGTTGTTCATCTATGCAAGGTACACGGCGACAAAGAAGCGTGTTCTAAGATAGGACAGCATGAAGCAATGATGAAACATACGTTAGCTAGCATACAGAAGAATACCAAAGCAATTGCGGACATTGTTAGTCGACTGCCTGTTGAACTCTAGTCAATTATTTTTTTCATTACCTAAGTAATCAGGAGGACTTTTCTTGTGTGGTTCTGTTTTAGAAGTTATCAGACAGGAAATTGAAAAAGAAGAAGAGGAAAAAAATAATGGCAAAACCTGACGACTTGAGAATTGCATTCATAGTATTGCTCGTAATCATTTGCAGTTCTGCCTTCGTTCAGATCGCTTTTAACATCACAACAGTAGATAACAAATACGAAGAGGGCAGAATTGTTACTATCAAACTTGATAGCGGTCAGTATAAAACTCAAGAAGAAATTGACGCCAAGATTAGACAAATTGACCAACTTGGCGCAAACATGATCGCTTTAACTGTGGGTGGAGAACTGACGTATTATCCCAGCGAAGTTTCACATGGTCAAATTCCTATCAGTGATTTTACGTATGATTTTGACTTGCTGGAATATTTTATTCAAAAGGGAAAGGAAAAGGGGCTTAAAGTCTATGCAGTTGTAGATCTGTGGATTGACTACTCTTCACGAACGGGTAATGAGGCCTATAGCGAGTGGTGGGTAGTGGACAGACACGGTAATCCTGTGACCAGTCGTATTTCGTGGGTCAAGTACTGGTTCTCGCCTGCGATTCCAGAAGTCCGTGAGTTCTATCTTTCGATCATTGAAGAAATGCTTGCAAAAGGCGTGGACGGGATTATGTTAGATTTCGTCAGGTATTTAGATCAACCGTCCTATGACTCATATAGTTTAGAACAATTCACGGAAACTTACGGCATTAGTCCTTTAGATTTTCATGAATCAGATACACAAATGTGGGCTAAATGGGAAACCTTTATGACTGAAACCATTACAAACTTTGTTAAAGAGGCTTCAAAAATAGTCCACAGCAAATTCAAATATATCGGATGTTACGTATTTTCGCGGCCAAATATCCATGGAACAGATGTGAATGGAATCTTCCAGGGATGGAACACTTGGGATAATTTGGTAGATTTTTTCAATGTGATGGAATACGGCAATCTCAAGACGTTTCAAGAAACAGTCACTTATCTAAGAAATATAGACTTACGTTCGCCGACATATTTGCCGATAGTTCCTGAAGACATTAATATAATGAAACAAAAACTTGAAAGCGTTCGACTAAGTGCCGATGGAGTAAGTATCTATAATTTTGAGAGTTTATCAGGAAACTCCTATCAGTTCCTCAAAGAAAAATTTGAATCGAAAGTACTTCTTCCACACACCCGGCTTGTCCAGGTCCTCAAAATTGGTGCTCTTCTAAATATTGTATTAATATGTTTTGTTACAATCTATCCACTCTACAAAAAAACACCTATAATTAAAATAGCGATGAACCTATTTATTCTTATTTTACCGATAATTGGGCTATTAGCCTTCGCTTACCTTTATTTTCTGTAAGTATTCCAGGAGTACTCCAGGTTCAGAATTTGTTATTACAATTTAGGACCAAAACCTTATTTTGTTATCACAACTGTCATAACAAGATTTATGAAGTAGTTTTTAGTATGAGGAAATCATATCTTATTACTTAGGTACTTAGGTTGGTGTTATATATGTCAGTCATTTCAGATCTCAAAAACAAAAAAACAATGCAAATGTTAGATGCTTTCGAGAAATCAAAGAGTGTTGAAGTGCTCTTGATGTTTCAAAAGAATAAGACTTGGCGAACCACAGATCTTTTACATGAGTTTAAGAATGAATTTGGAAAATTTAGTTATAATACAATTCGTAGTAGAATTGATGCTCTGGTAGAACTCGGTGTTTTAGAAGCAAAGGTTTACGATGACTCTCGTAACCTTGAGGAATACACTATTACAAAATTAGGAACCGAAGTCACAGAGATATTCGTTGCACTTATTCAACTTTTCAAATAATCCCTTTTTTTTATGCTACTGCTTTTAGGGTATTTTTTATAAAAGTAGAAGAGGTTTGGGATGCTATAAGTGCTTCATACGTACCCCAAAAGCCACAACCAGAACATCTATAAATAGCATTCTGTTTGAAAAGTTGCGTATTGCAACGTGGACATTTGAGGTCAACCACTTTGTCATCCCACCACACAAGTTTTTACATTGGTAAATGGGGATTTAGTCTTATATAAAGGTATGTATTCCTCAGTACTTAGGTAATGAGTTTATGATAGTTTTTTCTTATTATCACAACAAAAGTACTTAGTTAGTCACGAACAGATAAGACAGCTTCATTTTTGAAAAGAAGTCACGCATTTTTGCAGGACATAGAGAATAATCTCTTAAAAACTGAGCAAGTAATAGCCAATCGAATTGATTAAGAAGAGTCTTATAGTGTTCTAATCTGTTTGAAATAATAACTTTTGCATAAATATATTCGACGAGATCTGTAAGTCCTCTAAAAAGACGAATCAATTTCCTGAGAATTTTTCTCATAAACTGTTTGATTGATATGCTTCCAAAGGGTTTTGCATAGGGAGTATGCGGCACATATTTTTGCATGAGTTCAACAATATCTATGCCCTCCCCATTACTCCTCTTTTGCGTCTTGTAACTACATTTTTTGGCGACTAAGATTTTTCGGTCTATCTTGATGTTTGTTTTTGCAGTAAATTTATCTAAAGTATAATTAAATTTAGTAAGACAAGATGACTCTACTTCTTTGTCTCTATTCTTCACTTCAAAAGCAATTACGAATTCTTTTACTTTGCAAATACGCCAATTGAAACTTTTAGTCATTGCAATAAGGTCAATATCACCTTTCCCTGCTCTGACTCGTTGCAGAACCGTGAAACCTAATTTCCGTAACACAGCTCTTACAGCCCCTTCACCCATCCTGCCAACAATATTTGTCTTTTTGTCATTCGTAATCATCTTTTTGAGATAGAGCCTGTAATTCACCATGAAACTCTTTGCACGCTGAAAGGCTATTTTCTCAGAAATGTCAAGATTGTAATAGAAATGAAGAGCCTTTCCTTCAAAATCTATGACAATCCTGCCTAATTTTTTAGCGTTATAATAGAGAAAATGGATCGCTTTTTCAACAAGAGATCGACTAAAAGTAGCATGACTTTCCTGAATTTTCGCAACAAGATAATTGTGTGGATACGAATTATACTTCAACTGCAAAATAATTTCGTGGACCGCGAGCGAAAACTTTTTATCGGAAAAGTTCCTAATAGAATCCATAGGTCTCAACTTCAAGAGGGAAAGGTTTCCATTTCGCGAGGTCGCCTTTTCCTCTTTTTCCTATTTTGTTTTTTGAGCAGAATGTATGCTTAGGAACTTCTATATAAGTTTTATCGATCGTTCCTGAGTACCTAAGTACTAAGGAATAGTTTTCAGAGACTATGAATGTAATTGCATGAAGTAGTATTAAGGTTAAAATATAGTTTAATGTAATTGAAAAGTAAATTAATCTACAAGGAAACGGAATAAAAAACTAATGCTAGAATTAACTTAGTTCAAATGTTTTTACAGTGTTGTTTCTGCGATTTACTTGCTTTAAAAGAAATATATGAAGGTATAAAAAAAAGAGTGAATTGATTATTTCTTTTCAAAGAGTTTTCTTACTTCTTTTCCTACTATTTCTATTTGTTCTTTAGCACCAGTAACTCGTTGGACTTTAAGAGATGGTGCATTCGCCTTGTATTCTGAAATCCATTCTTGAGCAAATTTTCCGCTTTGAACGTCTTTTAGGATTTTTTCCATCGCTGCTTTATTTATAACACTTTCACCTCTAGTTCTGCCACCGTATTCTGCCGTGTTGGAAACGTTGTTCCACATTCCTTCGATACCGCCCTCGTAAATTAGATCCATAATTAGTTTACATTCATTTAGACATTCAAAATATGCGAGAACTGGATCATATCCATTTTTAACCAACAAGTCGAAACCTGTTTTAATAAGCTCGTGTAGACCTCCACAAAGTACCGCTTGCTCACCGAAAAGATCACTGGTTACTTCATCATAGAATTTGGTCTCTATTACTCCAGCACGTGTAAAACCATTTGCTTTGCACATTGCAAGTGCGATATCTTTTGCCTTTCCACTTACATCCTGTTCAACAGCGATAAGAGCAGGTGCACCGAAACCTTCGCAATAAAGACGACGTTCGATCTTTCCTGGCGCTTTAGGGGCAACCATGATTATATCTACGTTATCTGGTGGTACTACTTGCCCAAAGACAATACTGAATGCATGGGAAACGCAAAATACTTCACATTTTTCCATGTAAGGTTCAATTTGTTCTTTATAGACTTTTTCATGATGTTCATCTGGTACTAAAAGATAGATAATCTCAGCACGTCTTGAAGCCTCTGGGATTTCATAAACTTCAAAACCGTATTCCCTTGCCTTTTTCCAAGATGGACCATTAGGACGCGCTCCAATTATAACATTTACTCCTGTATCTTTCATGCACATGGCCTGTGCCGACCCTTGTAATCCATAACCGATTATTGCAATCGTTTTACCATCTAGGAGTGATAGGTCCGCATCGTTTTCATGATATATCTTTACCACATTAATTCCTCCAAAGGTGTTACTTTTTTTTCGACGAATACACGAATGCGCTTTTATAAGTTCAGGTTAAGCTTTATTAACCATAATACTTATTTTTGTAAAGATTGGATTGAAAACAAAGACTTATAAACGATAAGTATAAAGTAAGCGTACAAATTCAAACCCCTAAAAGTTAACGGAGGTCCGCAGATGAACAGGAGGTATCATCAAATCTGTTAGTTACACAGACCTTTGCGACAAAGCTTTATTCTTTTTGGATTTTGGGGGTTGCCTACTCAGAAAATTATTCCCAGCTATAGACTTGTTCTTGAAACAATATTATACTCCATTTGATAAGCATACGAAAAGCTATTTTTCGAATAAAAGTGGTTTAGTCATTTTAAGACAATTTAATGCTTTTAATGACAGTAATGTTTTGTTTTCAGTCAATAGTAGGGAACTATACAAATTAGATTCTAAAAGGAGGATTGTTAATGAAAATTAGAGGTGCTAAAGTAGTTCTTGAAGCTTTAAAAAGCGATGGTGTAAAAGCTATTTTCGGGTTCCCGGGCGGCGCCGTGATGGAGTTGTACGATGAAGTTTTATCAGCGGTTGATGCTGGCAACGTGAGGCATGTTTTATGCCGACATGAGCAAGGTGTTGCCCACGCAGCGGACGGATACTATCGAGCATTAGGAGAAGTAGGAGTCGGATTCTCGACGAGTGGTCCCGGAGGAACGAACCTTCTTACGGGCATGGCCACTGCATTTCTAGATAGTTCAGCGTGTCTTTATGTTTCAGGCCAAGTTCCTACTTCCATGATGGGAACCGATGCGTTTCAAGAAGCCGATATGTTTGGACTCACCTTAAATGTTACAAAGCATAATTATAAGGTCACAGATGTCCATAAACTTCCTTATGTAATGAAAGAAGCCCTTGCAATTGCACAAACAGGACGCCCAGGACCCGTATTTATAGATCTCCCAAGAGATGTGCAACAAAAGGAAGTCGAATTCGATCCTAGCATGGCAGTAAATGTGAAGGCGAACAATGATAGCTTGGACAAGACGAAAGTAAAAGAAGCTGTCAAGATGTTGCTTCAAGCAGAACGACCAGCTATTCTTGCAGGAGGAGGAGTGCTCATGTCTGGTGCATGGAATGAATTAGTTCAGTTGGCTGAACTCCTCATGGCTCCAGTATCAACGACACTCGTGGCGAAAGGAGTGATTCCAGAGACACATCCGCTTGCAATGGGAATGGCAGGCTTCCATGGTCGAAGAACAGCAAACTTCCCGCTAATAAATAGCGATGTTTTGTTGGCGGTTGGATGCCGATTTAGTGACCGTGTGACAGCATGGCAGCAGTCTGTATGGAGTAAAACACAGATAATTCACGTTGATATAGACTTTGCAGAAATTGAAAAGAATCTGCCGGTGGATATGTATATTCTAGGCGACGCGAAAAAAGTGCTGACAGAAATGTTAAATCAGATTTCCAATGTAGAAATGAATGGTAAGAAGTTAGAATGGAGCAATAAAGTGAAAGAACTGAAAGAATTGTGTGACTGCAATCTAGAATTTGAAGATGTGCCTATAAAACCTCAAAGAGTGATGAGGGAACTCAGTAAAGTTTTGTCAAATTACAAACGCCATGTAGTTACAACGGAAGTAGGCCAGAATCAGATTTTTGCGGGACATTTCTTAAAGAGTACACATGCTCGGAGTTTTCTAACATCGGGCGGACTAGGGACGATGGGCTTTGGATTTCCTGCCGCTATCGGTGCAAAGGTAGCCATGCAAGTTTCAGGACAACCAGATGCGCCAGTCATTGATGTAGCAGGAGATGGATCGCTTATGATGGTGTGTCAAGAGTTCGCAACCGCAGTTGAAAATGAAATACCCGTTGTAATAGCACTTTTGAATAATAGATGGCTTGGAATGGTGAAACAATGGCAAAAATTGTTCTTTGGAGCACGCTACTCTGCAACGAATTTAGGCCAAGTTCCAGATTTTGTTAAGTTGGCAGAAGCTTTCGGAGCAAAAGGTGAAGTCGTTGTGCGCCCTGGCGAGATAAGGGAAGCACTTGAAAGGGCAATAAAAGAGGGAGTACCTTATGTGGTTGACATCAAGACAGATCCAGAAGAGGATATCTTGCCGATGGTACCCCCTCCAAAAGGACTTAATGAAATGATAGGTGGACGGTGTCCCCCCGAATTAGTGGAGAGATGTGGATAGAGGTGATGTAAATGACAAATGGTCTTCATGTGATATCATTAAAGGTATTAGATCAACCAGGTGTGTTGCAAAGAATCTCAAGTCTGATCAGTAGAAGGAATTTTAACATCCACACGATCACCGCAGGAGCGACAGAAACTGAAGGCATCACGAGAATAACCATCACGTTCTGGGGAGACGATAATACAGCAAACCAAGTTGTAAGGCAATTAGACAAACTTCAAGAGGTCAAATGGATAGAAGAACTTGATAAAGAAACCACCCTTCTAAGAGAAATCGCTTTGATGAAAGTACAAGCCAAGAGTCCTGAGGAAAGGGCAGATATATTGAACTTTGTTAATGTCTATGGAGCAAAGGTTGTTGAAGCAGTCAAAGATGGATTAGCAGTTGAGGTTACAGGAGGCCCAAAGAAAGTCAGCAGCTTCATTGATGTAATGGAAACTTTCGGAGTTACACAACTCGTACGCTCTGGTGCATTAGCAATAGAGAGAATGGGTGAGGTGAAGTATTAATGAATTATACATTTCATGTAACGACCCGAAGAAGAGATCTTACAGCGCTTCAAGAGATGCTATCAGTCTTTCAGCAGAATGATGTAAACCTTGAAAGAATGGAACTTTCGGCACATCCAGACTCCTCTACAGTGACTTTTTCTTTTTCTACGGAAGAAGAAAAGGTGAATTCGCTCAAGAGTGTATTGTCAACTTTTGGCAGGGTTGACGAACTTACATCAGAAAAGCTACTCTTGCTACTTAGCTAACCAATTGACAATTTTTTATTTGCGGATCTCCCTCTTTTACTTTCTTTATACTTCAAGTTTAAAAGAGGCTATTTCAGGTAAGCTTATTGTTTAATTTGTTGTTTTGATAATTTATTTTAAAAAAAGTAACAAAAATAAAAGAAAATTGAATAATGATCGTATTATTCGTAGTCTAGCAAAGTCAAGCTATCAACCCCACGGGGGCGTGGATCAGAACCCCTAGATAAGGCAGTAATGCCAGTACGTGCGACTTCAATAATGCCAAATCGCTTGGTCAATTCTAAAAAAGCATCGATTTTCTGACTGTCTCCTGTAACCTCAACCGTCAAGGAAGTGGGGCTTACATCCAGCACATTGCCCCTAAAGATATTTACGAATTGCATAGCTTCATTTCGTTCTTGTTGATCACTTGTATTGATCTTTATTAAAGCGAGCTCGCGGATCACACAATCTTTTGGTTTAAGCTCAGTAATGCGTAAGACTTCAACCATCTTATTTAACTGCTTCACGACCTGTTCAAGGGTTGCTTCATCTGCATTGATAAGAAAAGTCATTCGAGTAACTTTCTCAATGTGTGTTGGGCCCACAGTGATCTTCGCAATGTTAAAATTTCTACGTCTGATCAAGCCAGTAACTTTAGCAAACACTCCAGGTCTGTCTTCTACCAGAAAGGTTATAATATGAGAGCCCACTGTTCCGTCGTCTTTGCCGTTCCCAGAATTTATACGTAACATATCATTCTGCCTCCGTCCATGAGGGACATGGTATTATTTCTTCTAATTTTGCACCTGATGGCAGATGCGGATAAATGTTCTCATTTCGATCAATTTGTACATCAATCACTGTTGTTACATCAGACTCTTTGGCCTCTTTAATCGCAGGTCCTATTTCTGAAACACGCTCTACTAAAATTCCATTTGCTCCGAATGCTTCTGCCAGTTTTGCAAAATCAGGAACTCTTTTCTTAAATCCTTTCGGCCCGAGATCTGTTACAGCATAACGTTCTTCGAAGAATAAATTCTGCCACTGTCTCACCATGCCCAGTACTTGGTCATTTAAAATTATTACTGTGACAGGGATGTCTTCTATTACGCTTGTAGCGAGTTCTTGCTGTGTCATTAAGAATGAGCCATCGCCATCGACATCAACGACCCAATGATCTGGTTTTGCCACTTTTGCGCCGATAGCCGCAGGAAATCCAAACCCCATCGTTCCAAGTCCTCCAGACGTAATAAACTTTCTTGGTCCGACACTCAAATAATGTGCAGCCCACATTTGGTTTCGTCCAACACCTGTTGTCACAATCGTTTTGCTATCGATATGTTCCCGTAAGAGCCTCATGACTTGTTGTGGCTTGATAGGCTGAATATCGGTTAGTGGTATATTGCAATGACATTTTTCTTTGAGTTGCTTAATTTTCTGCATCCAGCCATTAGGTTTAGTTGCTTCCAGTTTCTTTAATTCTTCAACAATTTGACGGAGCACAATTTTTGCATCTCCAACGATAGGGTAATGTACTCCAACGTTTTTTCCAATTTCTGCTGAATCAATATCAAGATGTATTATCGTTGCCTCTCGCGCGAAATATTCGAGTTTCCCAGTTATACGATCTGACCAGCGCATACCTACAGCAAATATGAGATCAGACTGATTGATAACGCTATTTGCACACATATGCCCGTGCATACCGGCCATCCCTAACGACAAAGAATGTGTTTCTGGAATAATTCCCTTACCCATCAATGTATTTATGACAGGAATACCTATCATTTCCGCCAATTCTAAGACTTCATTATTTGCCATGGCAGAGATAGTTCCACCGCCAGCTATCATAATAGGACGTTCAGCGTTTTTCAAAACCTTTGCAATCCGTTTAATTTGACGTGGGTGCCCTTTTAATGTAGGATTGTAGCCTGGAATTTCGATCTCACCATCAGGAAATTCGACGTGTTCTTCGCCTATTTGCACGTTTTTAGGAAAGTCCAAGAGAACTGGCCCTGGGCGTCCTGTTTTCGCTATTTTGAAAGCCATCTTTGTAAGTAATGGAATATCTTTGACTCTATGAAATTGAAAATTAGCTTTAGTAATTGGCATAGTTGATCCAATAATATCGGCTTCTTGAAAGGCATCGTTACCAACCAAGTTAGTAGGTACTTGACCTGTAATTGCAACAATTGGTCGGCTGTCTAAGAATGCATCAGCGATACCTGTGACAAGATTCGTTGCGCCTGGACCTGAAGTTGCGAAACAAACTCCGACATCGCCACTAGCTACAGCGTAACCTTCTGCAGCGTGTGCGGCACACTGTTCGTGTCTACAAGTTATCATCCTTATCTCTTCGGCTTCACCATATTCCCATAATTTGTGCATCAAATTCATAATCGCGCCGCCAGTAATACCAAATAGGTGTCTAACATCTTCTCGGCGCAAAGATTCAGCTAATGCCTTAGCTCCTGACAATATCACCATGTTTTAATCGCTCCAATAAATCTGAATGTAACGAGATGTTAAATCTAAATGTTTAAGAATTTATTGCGTAACAAATTTTGCCTATAAAATGAGGATAAGACCAGTAATCGATTTTTTGTGAAGTAGTGAAAACTTCAGACGAGGAAAAGTCAAAAAGAGACAAAAAAACAACTTTCCCTTATGAAAATAACATCACCATTTTTCAACTTATTGGGCGAAGAAGTTTCCTTCATAAAGGTGGAAGAGAAATTGGTCTTCCTTTACGTTCTCCACATTATGCCTGTGTTTCGACATAGTAATCTCACCTTGCGGGGTGTGAATTGTCCGATGCGCTTACCGAACCCGTCCATAACGCCGATCTTATTTGTTTTTTGGGTCGGTAATCCGCATACCCATCCTCGGTAGGTCTTACCCGCTTTTTCTGCCTCGACATAATCTCCTTTTCTAAAATGACCTCCGTTTTTCGTCCCTCCAAATTTAGGGCGAAGATGTCCTTTTTGGTGATGTTGTCTATGAAGTGGTCGGCGTGCGAATTCAGGACGTTGCCAGTAATAAAATGGCACGTTCTTATGTTCTACCAAATTTCCGAACATGCCACATAACATTGCTACCGCATCATTTGCGTGACTCTCTGGTGAAATTTCATCCTTCTTTGTAGACTTTGGTATACCGTATTGTTTTCGTAAATTTGCTGTTTGCCAGCCCTTGAATTTTATAGTTGGTGCAATCGCTTCTAATACTTTATAAAAGCGCGTCTTACCGATTTCTGCCGTAGAAAAATATTTACCATGTCGATACTTGAAATGATTGAATGCGATATCTTCTGTACCATTCTGCATTATGGGATAAATGTTGGCCAGTTCTTTAACGATTTTTTCGCGCATTTCGGCCTTAGTTTTTTGTGAGGGAGCAATCCAATAGTTTTTTTTTCTCCGGTTATTAAATCGACATTTTCGCCGCCATAATTTCTGTCGTCTTGAGCGTCTTAAGCTACGTCTGTCATTCATCTTCTGTGAGACACGCGTTGGAAGTTTTGACATGCCTTTTAGACAGACTTCTTTGTTACTACCAACCACATATCCCTCATATTTAGAACCAGTATCGATCGCCATTTTGAGGGGCTGTGTACTCTGACCAACAGTAACCAGCATTTGAAGATAGAAGATACCGAGTTTATTGAAGCTGCCTCGTGCCACCTTTCCTGTTATGAGTTTACGTGCCCTAGCAGGAGTTGTAGGCATGAGCGGTTTTCCCTCTCTACTGACAACAGGAATTCTAATACTCATAGTTGACATCATCTTTTTTTGAACGTGTTTTTAGGCACCGATATACGGTCAAGAACACAAACTTGTAACACGCGCTTCGGAGTTGCCCACTCGGAAGATATCGTGCCATGACGCCCGTTCTGTAACAGGCAGAACTTACAGGGTTCGGAACTAGCGCAACATTCCGAAGTGTGTACCACCGAGCGGCTGCTGCATAACGTTATGGTATATGCCTCCTAGACAACTCTTGCATTGTGAGCCTGTACTTCACAAGCCCCATCCGACAGGAGGGGTAGTTGACTCGCTCCAATAATGTTTGAACAAAATTGTGAGTATATGGTTGTACAGCCCTTTAGCCTCCAGAAATAACATTTTTAGATGGCGTTTAGTTTGCTATTGAGATGAAAGCTTTCAATTTTGACGGTAAATACTCTACAGCTCTGGTGTTTTCTTAGCTCTTTACTGGCTTTACGTAGCCTTGATGGTCTCATGTTTGATGAGGGTCATACATTTACAGCACCGTAATATAATAGCCAGAAACCTAAAGTTCCTGCATACCATATGACTAAAAACCTTAGAAACAACAAGGTATATAAAGCCCACGCCATTCTTAACCACTCTCAAGAACAGGTGCGTTCAGGCTTAGCTATCAGTAACGATAAGTGGTGTTCTGTTGTTTAAGAATGTAATGATCAACAAATCTTGACCATAAGTTGAGTATAGACACACATAACAAGTTTTGTGATAATGAATAAAGACTTTAGAAGAAAATAGGAAAAAAAGAGATAAAAAAATGAAAAAGTGATTGTATAACTACTGACTTACACGGCTGTGAGTCCGCCATCCACAAGGAGGGTTGTACCGGTTATAAAAGTAGATGCATCACTAACTAGAAAGATTGCTGCACCGACCATCTCCTCTGGCTCAGCAAATCGATTTAATACGTGCATAGAAGCCAGTTCGTTATACCAATCGTCATCTTTAAGAATCTGCGTTACGAGCGGTGTCTTAGTCATGCCAGGTGCTATAGCATTAACTCTTACGTTAAACTCGCCCCATTCGGCGGCTAAGCATTTTGTGAGTATTACAACAGCTCCCTTGCTCGCAGAATAAATAGATTGCCGCCCTTCCTTAGCGCCTACTAATCCTCTGAATGAAGCAATGTTGACCATGCTTCCGTACTTCTGTTTTACCATAACTTTTCCAACTTCTCTAGCACACAGGCAAACTCCTCCAATGTTAACGTTCCATACTTTCGTCCATTGATCCGCACTGAGTTCAAGGAAAGGAAGTCTAAAATTAATTGCAGGTGCGTTAAAACAACCATCTATCTTATCAAAAGTTGATAAAGTTTGTTCGACCATATTTTTTACATCGGCCTCACTAGTTACATCGACTTTAAGTGTCAAATAGTCATTCTTGAGTTCTTTTGCGACTTCGTCCATGCCTTCTTCGACAATATCTGCTAAGACGACATTACCACCCATTGCATCAATGCCAAGAGTGATAGCTCGTCCAATGCCAGAACCTGCGCCAGTAACAATTATGGCTTTACCTGTTAAATCGAAAGGTTTGCTGGCATCAAAAACCCAGTTCTTAATTCGCCAATCTTTAATACGTTCAGACATTTTATCGCCTCAATTATAGTTTAAATATTTCAAAATGAATGAATGAAATTCACTATTATAATCATTTATAAAAATAACTTACTTAAAAATGAAGAAAAACTTTGCAGATTGAAAAGGAATAGCGTGTCTCGACTATTCTTCTTCTTTTACTGGACTCTCTTCCTCACATGGGACATCTGTTTGGCACAGCCCACATCCATAAATATCGATCTTGTAGTTCTCTTTAACAAATTCAGCAGATTTCTTTACAGCATGCTCAAAACATAAATCTTTGTCGTGTCCAAATTCTTCAGAAATTGCACCAACGGGACATCGCATGACACATTCAATGCATCCTTCATTTTGGTAATACAAACAGTCCCAATGTAAATTGGTTTCATTAATTTCGCGTCTCTGCGGAGAATCCAATGGTTGATTAACAACAACGCTACCACATCTATGGGCCTTGCCAGCTTTCGTGATCAAACCATCTGAAAGACCGAAGGTACCTAAGTCTGCAGCGAAAGCTACATGACGTTGAGACCATGTAGAAGCATAACCGACTTTGTCATCTCTTTTTGTTTCAAAAAGGTCTCCTACTTGTTGGGGAGCAACAGTAAAATACCCCTCTTCTTCTAAGAACGCCACTAAATGTCTTTGAAGTTTCTTGTTAAATTGTTCACCAAATAAACGAGTATGAGCCCATCTTTCACCAGGCATTGATTTCATTTTAGCGTTTTCTTCTCGTGTTTTCTTAGAAATCGGAAGAATATAAGAAATAACTCCAATTTCTTTTTCAGAAGGAACTGAAATGCCTTTATTCTCCGCAATTTTTGTCACGGCCTCTTTTGGTGTAAGATGAAATTCGCCTATGACTTCTTTCAATTTATAGAAGATAGGATCATCGCCAGCCACAAAACCAATTAAGGGTTCTTCAAAGATATAAGAGCCATCTAAAAGATTTAATCGATTATCAGGGTCTTCCCTTACAAATCTTTTAATTTCTTCAGTAATCCACTTTTTGAATTCTTCATTGTGCCTTCGCATATTGATTCTTCCTTATCCTGTTTGAATACTCATTGTAAATAGGATTTTTTCTTTTTATTTTTTCATTTTGTAGAAAGGAGGCTTAATATACCTTGGTGGCAATATCATCCCATAGAACGAAGCTTAGTGAATAGGCAACTCAAAAAATTTTGCCTTCATTCTGTTATGTTACAATTAATTCATTTTGGGAAATGGATGGAATAAGAAATGAGAAAACTTCGAGCTTTCTTTATTATTTTGTTTATAATTGGATACATTCCCTTATTCATTTTTTCTATATAGTTGAGTGCCTGATGAAAAAGCATAGTATCTCCGGGTAGGTTGCATCTTTTGTCCACATGAGACCGGT
>NZ_JAHPYX010000243.1:0-22498 GCF_019058535.1 Candidatus Borrarchaeum sp. | reverse complement strand
GGCGATATGTCCAATTCTACTATGCCGCTAAAAGCACTGAAAGAAAGACTAAAAGAAAAAGGTGAAGAATTAGGAGTTCATATTTTTACTCTTCACGAAGAGGTTTTCAATTTTATGAATCGCGTTTAGGAGTGAAAAAAAGATATGCCATTACTTTTATCTCCAAGTGAAATTTTGGATACCGTTCGTATGTTTTGGCTTGAAAACTTGAACATACGTGCAACCACTTTAGCAATGAACATCCAAAAATATGCTCGTGATGATCCTGATCATACAATTTCGCTCATGGAAACAAATATGCCCCCGTTTATTAAGAAATTTATTGATAAGATCTCAGATATTGAAGAGCGTTTTGGTGTTCCAATCGTCAATAAAAGGCTAGCCGTAACCCCCATATCACAATTATTAGGCCCAATGGTCGAAAATGAGGATATGGATGAAAGTATCAATATTGCCTTAAAAATCGCTAAGTCGTTGGATAAAATTGCAAAGGAATCTGGGGTTGATTATGTTGGTGGGTATTCAACTTTTGTTCATCGAGGTTTCACAAAAGCAGATACTGTACTAATAGAATCCCTCCCCGAAGTTATGAGCAAAACTAAAACGGTTTGCGGTTTTGTAAATGTGGCGACAACTCATGCGGGCATCAATTTTGATGCAATTGCCAAAATGGGTGAAATCATTCTAAACGTTGCTCAAAAAACACCTAACGGAATTGGTTGTGCAAAATTTACTGTCTTTGCTAACGCAATGGAAGATACACCTTTTATGCCTGGTGCATTTGCCAGTCCAGGTGGACCTGACGCAACAGTTGTTATCGGAATTAGCGGACCTGGCGTGATCAAAGCAGCAATACAAGAAATTGGTGAAAACGCAGATATTGGGAAATTGGCCGATGAAATCAAGGCTGCTACTTTTAAAGTGACACGTGCCGGTGAGCTAATTGGCAGACAAATCGCAAAAGCGCTAGGGATTGAGTTTGGTGCAGTAGATATCAGTTTAGCCCCTGATCCAAATGGAGGCTCAGTTGCAGAGATTATACAGGCAATGGGGCTAGAAGAGTGCGGAGGTCATGGATCAATAGCAGCGCTTGCTATTCTTGCTGATGCCCTGAAAAAAGGCGGTGCGATGGCCAGTAGTTATGTAGGAGGACTTTCGGGTGTTTTTATCCCAGTTATGGAGGATCAGGGTATGTCAGAGGCAGCAAAAAGAGGTGCAATCGATATTACAACGCTTCATGCTATGAGCAGTGTGTGTGCACTGGGGATCGATATGGTGCTAATACCAGGAGACACAAGCAAAGAAACGATTTCAGCAATCATCGCAGATCAAATCGCAATAGCTATTGCCAATGACAAGCCTGCAGGTGTACGGATTATTCCGGTACCAAAAAGTTATGGAGGCGAAATGATAGAGTATGGTGGTTTGATGGGGAAAGCTCCAGTTCTCAATACAAAACCTTACCGATCAGATACCTTTGTTAAAAGAGGAGGACGTACACCCGCCCCATTTCACAGTTTACGCGGATAACAGGGTATTTTCCCCTTATTTTTTCTATGTAATTGACGAAAGGGATAAATATTTAGCAATACCGTTTTGTATACTGGAGAATATTATGAAACTATGCTATGTGATTATTGATGGATTAGCTATTAACTGCTGGGAAACCGCTGTTAACTCTCCTAATGGGGGATTTCTTAACTATATCGATGATAATACGTTTAAAGTCCCCACACTTGTAGATATTTTTTCAGTCTCAAGACCAGGTCACGTAGCCTTGAGTTATAGGTTGTCGCCGTTTGAAACGAATTTAATAGGCAACAGATTTGTCGACATCGAACAAATGAAGGTGATTAACCCTCCTTTAGATATTTTTAAGAAATATAGATCAGTTTTTGATGATTTAAAGGACGCTGGCCACACTTTGCTCGGATTCGGAAATAAGGGATGCGGAATTTCAGAAGGAGGGATTTCAAAAGAAACGGTAGATCCTGGCGACGAGGGAGGTCAACGTACCCTTCAGCTATACATGCGAATGACTAAGGAAAACGGGTCTTTGTCTACATCTTATTCACCCTTCCATCAGATTGCAATTCCTTCTGGTATCTATCACAATGGAAAGAGAGAGCCGTTTGACGAACTAAATGAAAGACGTAAGAAAATCAGGGAACGTATCTTCGGAGGCGAACACGTAGGAGTAGATAAATTCGGTGAGATGGATGATGTACTCACGGCAAAGGTCGCAGAATTGATTAACGTATATAATCCAAGCGTTATCACAGGGACGATCGGTGGACCAGACAAGGCCATCCATACTGATGGAACAAAATCATTAACGGCTGCAGAAGTGTTAAGAAATGCAATTGAAATGATACGTAAGTTATTGTTCGCGATGGGAGACGATACTTTGTTTATCTTGACGACTGATCATGGTAACTCCGATACGCCAGAAATTTTCCCAATTACTGCAACTATCCAACAACTTGCCAGTATGAATGGATTCTCTGAAAACGATTATGCAATCGCAACTGATGGGAGAAGAGGGTTTAGAATATGGTTTACCGAAGACCTAATACATTCACGAAGTAAACAGATTCATGAGCTTGTTGATCGGCTGAAAAGGATGCCGGCTAATCGCTGGGTTCATTTCACGCCGGAATATGAAGAAATAGAAAACATCTTTGGCAAGGACGTTGGTTATAGTCGAGATAAATTTGGACATGTAATCGGAACAGCTAATGAAGGATATGGTTATGACATCATCTATAGAAAAGCAAATCATGGAGGAATCACGCCAGGGTGCACCCAAATATATACTTTCTTCGCGTATTTTGACGGACACAAACTCACAAAGCCTCACTGGATCAAGGAAAGGCTCCAAAAGTACTTGCAAAATAAGAAGTTGAATTTATGTGATGTTAGCGCAGTGGCTGTAGAGGCTATTGATGTAGAATTATCCGATTATGAAACACCAAAGATGAAAGTTGCTGACTTCTTTGAAAGCAAGCTATCCGCTTGAACTACCCCCAACATGAATTCAACTTATGAGTTAGAAGTTCAGTTACTTTAGGACAGGAATCATAAAACGTCCTGTCGTTCTTCGCATATTTTCGTCAAGGGACACTTCATCAATTTGAACATATCCGTTCTCGTATACATCGAGGATATTGAACACATTCCCCGCAAGCGAGAGCACTTTAGCACTTGATAAACTGCCACAGTTGCTAATAATGGCGTCCTCAACTTGTACACTCCACGTTATGTGCTTATGACCTGTTAACACTAAATCCACTCCGCTTTTTCCAAGAGCAGATAATACCTCACCTGCATCAGTTAGGGAAGCAACGTGTTTGGTATTAGGAACCGGAACGAGATGATGATGCATCGCTACAACTACAATTTTTTGTTCTTTTGTGGCATGAATTTCATCTAGAACTTTTTGCAGTTCGAATCTTCCAACAGAACCGACCTCTTCCTCAAGTAAGCTGGTATTTATCCCGATGATTTTAAGGTTCGGTGACTCCCATACGGGATCCATAGGACCTATCATCTCTGGGAACAGTTCCCACCCAATGGCGTAGCAATCGCGATGTCCGGGTACAATCACTTTCGGTAACTGAAGTTTACTTAATTTATCAGCTGCTATCTTATAGCTCAATCGGTAGGCTTCATTCGTTACATCTCCAGTATGGACAATAACGTCCGCCCCAGACTTATTGATTAATTCTACAGCTTTATCATAATTTGCTTCTTGAAATTCGCGTCCATGGGTAAAATGAGTGTCAGAGATATGAACTATCCGACATAGTTTCTCGCCGCCAAAACGCAAAGCGGGATGATGACGATACTTTTTGGTAACTTTCTTTTCTTTATTCGTATAGATTTGAATTCTGCTTGTTGTTACTTCCTCAGGAATGACGTTTATAATCGAGAAGGAATGAAGTTCACGATATCGTGTTTTATTAGCAGAAAAGGTTCCATTGTTGATTACAATCAGTTCATGGCTACCGTCAGTTATCTTATAAACGTTAGAAATGTGGCGATGACCATTTATCACTATATCTACATCGTAATCCAGCAAAACTTTTAACATATCTCCTGCATCATCGATAGTAGAACGTTCCCTTCCAGTATTGGGAATTGGGAGTAAATGATGATGAAACACAACTACTTTGATTAAATCGTCATCTAGTTGATCCAATCTTTTAGAAAGAGTATGCCGAGATCGACGTCCAACGCGTCCACTATTCTGATCCGGAATTGAACTGTCTAATCCAGTGATATAAAACTTTGTCCCATCGATTTTTGTTTCCATCTCAAATTCCCTGTCTCCATAAAATTCCCCGTATAAGCGATCTCCTACATTTCTGGCATCATGATTTCCAGGAATGAAAATAAGTCTGTTTTTTATCGGTAGGAGGAGTTCTTCAGCTAATTTATAGTCTGCAAGTGTTCCTGATTCGACTATATCTCCTAAATGAAAATAAAAATCGGCTTTAATAGAACAGATTAAGTCTACCCCCATTTTGAAAATATCTTTGTTAAACTCTTGACCTTCCGTGATGTGGGAGTCAGACATAATGACAAATCTTGCCAAAGTTGTTCCCTCTTTGCGTTTGAGATGTTCTTCAGGTTTTTAATGGTGTTGTTATAAGCTTTTCAATGCGTTCAAAAACTATATCCAAAATCTTTCTAATGGTAGTTTCGATTAGCATGTTTTCGATTAACGGGATACCATGTAATCTTGCCTGCTCTAAAAGATGGTCCTGTATTATTCGGATGCCATCAAAATTTTCTAAATAATCCTCAAGTGGTTTTCTCATTACCTTCGTTTTCGCACGCTCGTGGAATCTCATCATATGATCCTCCGCGTTTGAAAGATGAAGAAACACTGGTATAATATTTGGTGATTTGAGCAGTTTTGGATCCATGATTGAGGGCAATATATGGACGCCATCAACAATTATGCTTATTCCTTCTGTCAACGCACGAGCAATCACAGCTTCAATTCCAGAAACGACAAGTCTCGCCTGTTCCTCGAAGCCTATAATCACTTTATTGTAAATTGGACTTACATATTCTTTCATAGATTTGTGAGCAGCATACGAGGAAGAATGTAATGAAGGGACTAATTCTGAAGATAATACTTTACGCATGACTTCTCTGATAGTATCAGTTCCTACTATGTGACTAATAGCTAATCGAGCCGCTAAATTCAGTGCAATAGTAGATTTACCGATGCCTGTAGCACCGCTAATCAGAATAATCAGAGGTTCATGCCTACTCTTAAATTTGAGAAAATTACGATATCGAGTAGCATGAAGTATTTTGCCCTCTTTTTCGAGAATATCACTGACGAGATCATTAAGTTTGGCTTCTGTAAGTTCCCAGATATCCTGCAGTTCCAGTTCTAAAGCTATTGCTTCAGCTGTTTTGTACGCATCAACTAAGTCGAGACCAGTTACCATCATGCGTGTTGCTAACAAACCCCTACTGTAGGGATAATCATAATTATCTGCTTTAATCGTTATGTGTTTGACTCCCATTACTTCGCCTCTCCTGTCTCTGAAAGCCCCCGCCCCTTTAGGGTGGGGTAGTTGACCCTCCTTTTACAATCCTTTTTGTGATCTCAATAAGATACGAATCAAGCTCTTGAATTGAGTTTATTTCTCCGTCAGCATACTCCACTATCTGGAGTTCATTATCACAATAGATAGTTGGCTTTCCCATCTGAAACGCAGTCTTAGTTGCTACATCAACAGCTGAAGCCTTTAATTCAGTCACAAGGACATCCGCGTGAGTTAATTTCTTAAGATCTTCCTTCAATTTTGCGCGATCTGAGAGATGCACACTTGTTCCTAATATATTACAATTGTAATTTTGCTCTAAATAGTTAACTACAGTTTTCATCATTTCAATAGGCATTGTTGTTGCATAAAACACAGTTTTATTCTGTATATCACCTAAAACTTTAGGACGAAAAGTTGTACAACATATCTTAATCTTTGGATTTATCTCTTTTATAGTGGTGCAGATTTCTTGAATCTTATCATCAGTCGCAAGGGGAGTTTCGCAATTTGTTATAATCGCAAGTTCGGAAAGTTTTATCCTATAGGGATTCAAAACATCTTTAACGTTAGAAAGAGGTTGTTGTGCACCGATTACAATAATAAAGGACTGCGCCATCACCGGAGGAATACTTGGTCCGCTACCTTCGGCAATGATTAAATCGATAGTTAATTTTTCAGCGGTTCTGACTCCTTCTTCTACATTATCCAGGAAGGGTGCCCCTGCTAACCCTCCTGCACATCTTCTGCAACCTATCGTTATAACTCTACTAGTTAGAGCATCTTCCCAATAATCACTGGCTGCGTGTTTGCCCTGTCGCGCAACTTTAAGAAGAGATTCCGCGTTGACAATTAATTGGTCGCCTCGGATTAATTCAGGAGTTTCTGGACCTCCTCTGCCCATAGTAAGTATGCAAGGTGTCCATTTCGTTTCTTTGATAACACGTGCGATGTAACCTGCAACAGCTGTTTTCCCAACTCGTTTTCCTGTACCAATAACACTTATTACAGGTTTTCTAGCCTCTATAAAGTCAATGGGGATGAATTGAAAGTCTGCGCCTTTATAACTACATCCTTCAAATAAAGCGGCGCACGCAAAATCCATTCGATCTAGAGAAGTCACTACGGGTTCACCACTAAGATCGAAGACAGAACTGATCTTGCGCTGCTTTATTATTTTGTGTAAAACTGCCTCGAAATTACTCTTTTTGTCAAGAAAATAAATGGGTAAGTTCAGATATTGCTCAATTTCATTAAGATCTCCAATTTTTTCGGTGCCGCCTAGAAATAACGCAGCAACAACTTCTTGATCTGGCAAATTATTTAACTTTTCTATCGCTGCTTTCGTGACAGGCAAGTAATGTTCCCCATCAATGCAGGCAAGTATTTTTTCCATAATTTAATTGTGTTCATATTCATCTTAAAGATTTTTAGATTTTCTAATTAATGACTAATTGAGCTTATGATCTCAAAGCTGAAAATGATGAATTAATCAGAAGGGATTATAAAGAAGTATAACACTAAGAGAAATCTTTGTATTTTGTAAGGGGCAAGCCAAGTTCTTGGAACACTTGTACTGCCCTGTCCGGATAATTCGTTAGAATTCCGTCAATTTTGAGATCTTTCAAAAGATGCTTCATTTCCTCGGGGTCATCCGAGTAAAAGAAATTAACTCTGATCCCCTGTTCATGAAAGCGATCAACCCATTCACTAGTTAACGCTGTTCTTCTAATTTGAACAAATGGAAGGTCCCACTTACAACAAAGATCAAATATTTCTTTTGGAGTTCTTCCTTTCTGTAATAGGCCCAAAGGACAGTCAGGTGCCCGTTTTTTCACGAATGAAATGGTTTCAACATGTTTGATAGCGAGATATCCTCTACTGGGAAGATCATATTCCAAGGCAACTTCAAGAACTGATCCTTCAAACCAATCATCCTTCGGAGAATAATATTTGAGCTCTAAATTCAATTTCATAGATCGTGGAAGTTTTTCCAAAACTTCCTTAAAAAGCGGGATCTTTGTTCCTTCCCACTTTGGGGCTTTCCAACGTCCTACATCGTATTGGATGACTTCTTGCCATAATAGGTCAGTGATCTTTTTTGGAACACCAACAATACGTTCCATTGTCTTGTCGTGGAAAACGACCAATTTTTTATCTGCTGTTGGCTGAATATCCATTTCAACACAAGTTGCACCCAATTCAACTGCTCCTAAGAAAGAAGGAAGAGTATTTTCTGGATAATAACCTGACGCTCCTCGGTGAGCTATAATCCAAGGCAATTGAGTCATTTCTTAACCTTCATCTTTTCTTTTAAAATAAAAAAAAAGAGTAGACAAAAAAAGTCTTTTATTCGATTGGCATTCTATACGCCGCTTCATTGTTTGCGCCACAAGCCGGGCAAATTACAGTTTCAAGTACGTTGTATGGTTCTCCACAATCCATGCATAGTTGTGGTGCTGTCTCATCTACTGATATTTTAAACCCTAGTCCATCCTTTTTCTCTGCTTTTAGGTTAAATCCCGTCCCAGGTTCTTTTATTGGTGGAACGAAATCTTTTTCCCTATAAAAGTATTTAATATCAATTGCACTGCCGGTTCCAACATTCTTAGTACTTGCACATCCGTAAGGATATCTAAAGAAGTTAAAGTCTGTTGCTGCCATTTGTTTTCCACAGATCCCTTTAGCTGGACCTCCAACGTCGACAAAATATTTCCCAAGCACTTTTGTACGAGCCTTCATTCCATCAGTGGTTTTTGCTTCTCTTTCCTTTTCGCCCTTAGTCTTTAATCCTAAAGAAGAGCCAATTGAGTCAAACGCTCGACCGATACCTGATTTCGCTGCACCAATTGCATATTTAATTACCGCACTCGCTGCTCCCGCACCCTCGAATTGAGCTACAAATGCGTCATATGTAGCCTTACGGAGAACCGAAGGTATGGGGGTGTGGAAGTTCGTTGCAAACGTGACCTTAATCATTATTTCTTCATCCAGTTCTGGTACCCTGTACCAAAGTTCGCGCCAATGATAATCTGAGATGATCCACTCTGGCTTCCCCGTATTCGCATTGACCCACAACTCGATCCTTTCCCAGTCCTCGTGCTCCAATCCTTTACTGCCAACGGTAAGCTCAAAGGGCCACCAAAAGAGGTTTCTAAAGACCCAATACTGGTCCCCCTTAAGCCAGACAGGCGCATCTTCCTGAGATTGCATTGGAAAAGCTTCGGGTCTCTTATCATACCAATAGAGGTTCATGTTTTCTGAGCCAAGCACTTGAACAGATCCTATGCCTAAGATGAAGTTTATGAGAAGCATTATATATAGGCCGTTAGTTTCGAATCGGATCAGATCTTCGTTAGCTCCTGTAACAATGAACGTCCCCAGACTGTTAACCGTGTAGGTTATGTACAGCATGATTACGACAATGATTAAAGCTACGATTAAGAAGCTAGATGAAGCTTCTGGTCGCTCGTTTACTGTTTGTTCGAATAAGCCGTACCACTTGAACATAAAGAAGAACAAGAAGATAAGAACAACTATCTGGGTAACTGCAAGTCCTAGAAATTCGATTCCACCGCCAATTATTGTGAAATTAACGTAGATACTATAGCCTACAAGTACCAATGTGACAGCCAACAGCACATAAATGATTGGACGCATCGCGGTAACTAACGTACGCTGAAATACTAGATTCATTGGACTCCATACTGGGGAATATTTGTCAGCTAGTACCTTTGGATCATAAAAGTCTCCGATGTGCTTATTATTGTATTCAACTCTTGCTTTTTCTGAACCCTTAATCGGCTGGACGCCTATCGATTTCAAAGGCTTTGGAACCGTCTCCCAGTGCTTACTTCTGTCCATGTAGCGAAAAGAAACGTATTCACCGAATCTTGGTAAGTCAGTCTGTTTTAGATCAAGGTCTAACACTTGATCCAGCGAATCCAAATCTAACTTGAATTGTTCAGCTTTTTCAAATTCAGCCTCTTTGTTTTTGCCATGGATAAAGTAGTTTGACCATAGGTCACGAAATAGATATGCTGTTCGGAATCTCTTTGCGATATCTCCTTCCTTAGGAATCTCTGTATATGCCATTGTAAAGTAGTTTCCAACTGAACCCCAAAGGCCACCCCATAGAGCTGCTAACACCAGTAGCAAACCATTGACTATATAGATAGATATCTCTGGAGGTGAATAGCGAATTAACGGAACAAATGGAAAACCGATAAGTCCGATGATCTCAAGAGATGGATCGCCTTGAATGATTGCACTGAAATATGAAAGGCTCGTAGTGATACCAATGAGCAGCCCTTGCCAGAAATGGGCGCTACGAAATGCTATGGGTGTTACAATGAGTGACGGAACGAGAAATATCAGCACCTGTCGTAAAACAATGTTTTGAACGCCACTTGGGAAATAGATGGCGATTGCAAAATACGCTACGAGAGCTCCAAGTAACGCAACGATCCATAGAGCTAACACTAGTTTCATCTTGATAAAGTCTTGAAACGAATTCATGATATATTTTGTGAAGTTAAACTGGTTGAAAAACCCGCCAGCAAATCCAGCAACTATGAATAGAACTAAGATTTGAATGTACCATCCGTCGGGGGGTATAACTTCCGTGTCCCAGAAGAATAACCACAAACCAGCGAGTGTACCTATCGCACCAAACACACCAACAATTAAACCTTCAACAAGCCCGGTTTCAACCGGCATGATGAAACCGAGAATTAGTGCTAGTATACCGCCAACAGCGAACACTAGAGCCCAGACATAAGGTCCTATAAGAACTGGATATTCAAGAGACCCAGTAAATACAGCTGGAGGTAACAGAAAGCCAATTAATGCAAAAAAAACTCCACACGCGAACCAATTAACTGCCCACTGCCAAGGTTCATGTCCCCAAAAGGTCTTATCCTTAAGCGGATAATTAAGAAGTGTGAATATCCCTGCAATGACAATTAAAACAACAGCCGTAATGAAAGGTCTGTAAAAAACAAAATTTATTGTTGATACTAACATTAGCAGCGCAGTAATTAATACAATGATACCCATGGTACGCAAAATATTTTTCCATTTTTCAGCTTCTGGTAACAGCGTCATTACAAAGACGATGAGCGGTAGTGCAAGCGTGACATTATATGCGAAGTCGGGAAAAGTGAAGACATCGTAGTAAGGCCATGTATCTGCGTAGATACCGAGGAAATATAAGTAGTCAATAATATTATCCAGCCAAGCAAACCATGCGACAAACGCCGTCATAACGTAGACAATTATTTTTCTTCCTGAAAAGTACGATGAAACTCCCATTTTTGTCAAATCTCCAAAATTTCTTTTATATTTGATTTTATAGTAGTTCTAATTTTAAGAGTTGAATAACTCCTATAGAAATGTTGCGTCCGACATAAACATCTAAAATTTTGGAAAAGATTTTTTCGAGCTAATTGACTAGATAGTTCTGAAGACGAAAGCGCATCTGTCAATAAATCGGTATAGTTTCGACAGTTAAGCAATCTAACATTAAGTTATTTGCCGCAAATTAAGTGAAGTACAATAAAATCCTTGGTAATAGATGTTACATTCTACATATTCACCGGGACATGTTTTTCGCTAGATTGAGATAATTAAAATTAAAGTGCGGAGAATTTTCTCAAAAATCTTAAATACTACCGGGTAGTCAGTTTATACGTAGTACTACAATAGTGGTACTAACAAAAGCTGGAGGACTAGAATATTGCCGGCATGTCCTAGATGCAGAAGAACACTAAGAGAAGGTCTAAGATTCTGTACTTTTTGTGGTTCACCACTATTTTCTCTCTCTAAACCAACTCCAACAACAAGGGCTTCAATGCTGCTTATAGAAGAAGGTAAGAAAAAAGAAAAATTAGCTAATTATATTTGCGTACACTGCGGTAAATTCGCTAACTTTTACTGTCCTGAACACGGCGTGTTTTGCAAACACTGTGCATCGAAAAAAATTTCATTCTGTCCGTCCTGTGGGATAGGATTCCAATCAGCGCCACCTAATGCTAAATGTCAGACTATATTAAACTCCTTGTGTCCCCAATGTGGTAAGCAACTGGTTCTTACGCAATTTCAAAAAGGAGGCGTCTTTGACTCAGATGCTCCTGATTATAAAGTGATGTGTGTAGCTTGTGGGTGGGAATCTGCAAAATCAAAGCCAAAAATCGTTGAAGATACCCTGGCTGACGTCTTCAATCAACTGAACAAGAAGAAACTGGTTCAAGCTGGAGCCCATCCAGTATTATGTAACAGAAATTTGGTGAACACTGGTTGCCCGGTTTGTAACAGAATGGGAATTCCCATTCTCAGGGTATTACCAAGTATAAATGTTGAAACTGTTGAAGCAATTAGAGTTGGAAATAAGATCCCACTTACTTTGACTATTACAGCAAAATTACCTACTGAGTTTAAATTACACTTTCCTGTTTTGAATGAAGACATTTCAGTTGCATTAAAGAAAGATGAAAGTAAACAGATAGATTTAGAGCTGCCTTCAGGTGATGTTGGTGTATTTGCGATACGTGCACAAGCAACAATAACTGCAGGGAACTTTCAACCAACATCTACAGATGTCAATCTCACGCCAGTGTTCGTCTTACCTAACATTGAGATAGAAAGAGAAGCTAAGGCGTTATATATTGACCATGAAGGGCTTATTTCGGTAGATATCCGTAATAAATCTGATTTCGAAGTTACTAATATTGAGGTCAAAACAGATTTCCCATCTGAGTTTGAAGTGGGAAATGGTAATGGGAAGCAAATAGAAAGAATTCGTCCTGGAACGTATAGAGCTGTTGATTTTAAAGTTACACCAACAATTGGTGGATTATATTCTTTGAATCCCACTGAGATTCTTTTTAATGCCCCGAAAATCTTTAAATCTCAAAAATTTGCTATTTACAGCGAACTTCTTACTATTGAGATTGGTAGAGCGTATATGGATATCGTAGATCCAGTTACAGCTGCAGCTGCAGTTTCGGGAGGGAATAATTCCAAACCAACTGGAATGATCATTAAGGAGAGAATCATCGAGAAGAAAGAAGAAGTAGTACTAATAAAGACCGTTCCCACTACCTGTTCAGAATGTGGTGCGCCTTTGAGCGAGGAAAGCGTAGATTGGGTAGGGCCCGAGAAATTCAAGTGTCCAACGTGTGGAAGCACATTAAGTATGAAACTTGAAAGACAAAAGTCGGTTTAAATAGAAAAAAAATGAAAAAAAGGAGTGTGACCCATGGAAAGGCTTAGAAAAATTAAGAATTATTTCAAATGGATTAAGCCTGGTTGGAGGAAAGAGATGCGAGAAAATTATGATCGTGTCTTAAAAGAAAAGATGTTAAATAGTCTAACAAACTCAGATGAGTTATTAGGAGAGATCCAGAAAGCTTCGGTTGACATAGGTAACGATGATGTATTAAAGTTAGGCGAAAGATTAAGGAAGAAATTGAACAGATTTCAACAAGACGTTGAGTTGATGGCTCCCATTTTCGAATTTGAAAAACTCCAAAAACAAAGCAAAATTGCTGAAGGGCCAACAAAGTTTGATGTTACGTTAGAATCAGATACGTTCAAAAACCTTGTTGGGATAGATATGCTTACGTTATTTGAAGTGGATGCAATGGCTGAAATATTACGAGAAACTTTACTTCCTAAGGTAGAAGATGGTAATGCTGAAGACGCTAAGAAAGCTCTAAGAGAAATAAAGAGTGATATGGATGATGTAGTGAGTCTTTTCAAAAAGAGGAATGATTTATTGTTAGGTGTGACCCCAGCAGATCACATTTACCAAGCAATACCTGGTAGATGGCATGGTGTATACAAAAATATAGAAGAAATTCTTGACGAAAAACTATGGCAAATGAGACATCGAGAAAAGGATAAAGTCAGTGATGTTAGAAAAGCAATGGAAGACGAAAAAGCGAAAAAACCACGACTTTTTGGCAAAGGCGACTACTATGAGAAACTTGGAGAAGAAATTCTTAAACTCAAAGATATGATCAAAAATGAAACAGGAGGCATCTGTTCGCTCGCAGATCTCTACATGAAAATGCGTGAACGTAGATTAGACATAGAATTCAATGTAAATGATGTCGAAAAAGCAGTTAAGAAATTAGATAAATCAGGAATGATAGCTGATATACATGTATTACCTTCAGGCTTAAAACTAATCGAATTTGTGCCAGTTGGCATGACAGAAGATTCACGAACAGTACTTGAGCTTGCTGCAACCTCAAATGGATATATTTCCCTTGAAGATTTGTTGGTAAAAACACAATGGGACAATGAACGTGTAATGCGAGCTTTACAAACACTTGAGCAAGAAGGAGTTACCCGACGTGATTCTAGTTATGCGGGAGGCACTGCTTGGTATGTACCAAGCCTATATAAAGGATAAGGAGAGGATGGAGAGAAATGTCGTCGATTAAAGAATGGTTTAGAACCAGAAAAGTGGACAAGGATGTTAAAAGAGTAGCAGACAAAGGATTAGACGCTGATGAGGTAATTGAAAAAGAATGGGGTAGAGATCGATATACCTACATTTGGAACCACCAAGTATATCCTGGAATAATACATCGACTTACATATGAAGATATTATGAATGCTCCGCCAATTTATGATATGCACTGTCCGGGATGTAGAAAACTAGCAGAAGCAAGGAAATGTCCAAAATGTGGAACACTTGCAAATAAAGGACAACAATTCTGTAGAAAATGTGGTGCAGATATACCTACCGAACGAGTTTCTACAATTAAAGCAGGTCAGCCTTTCTGCAAGAAGTGTGGATATGATGCGAGACTTCAGGAACCCATTCGAGGATTTGTTGTACGATCGTATGAAAAAGCATTGTTCTATAAACAGGGAGCTTTGATAGGAGAATTAAGCGCAGGGGTATATGATTTAATACCAGAAGAAGAGAGAAAAATTGAAGAAAAAGCGAGAGAACGTGCGCAAGAATTAGAAGCTTCAGGGAAAATGGACAAAGCGTGGAGAAAAGAGGATTCTAAAGGACTACTTCACAAAATCTTCAGCGGAATGGATGTACGAAAACTCTACAGTGCACTAGTTGGCACTGAAGTCGTATGGGTAAATACACGTGAATATAAAATTCCCTGGGGAGTTCCTAAACGTATCTATACACAAGATAAGATAAAGATCGGAGCCTCAGGCACGGCGTACATCAAAATTAGTGACCCTAAACGCCTCGTTCAAAACTTTATTGGTGGTAAGGAGAAATTAGCGCCTGATGAATTTGATAACTGGGCAAAAGACTCCATGAGAGGAATCGTAACGCAAACATTATCCACCTATCCATTAGAAGATGTGTTTTCAAATCGCGAAGGTATTTCCACTAAAGCAAAAGTAATCGCTGAGAATACATTTGGCGATTGGGGAGTCCAGTTAGCGCGACTTGAAATAGCAACCATCGCTGGAGCTGAAGAATACGAAGAATTAGTTATACAAAAAACTGCCAAGGCGAAAATGATAAGTTCCGAAACAGAACTTGCGATGCTTGAAAAAGAAAAGGAGTTAAAACTAGCAGAATTAGAAGCTATGAAAGCAAAATATGAAGCACTCTCATCAACTGCTGAAGATGAAGCACTTGCACGAATAGAAGCTGAAAAGTACGCTACAATGAAAGGTATTGACGCAGAGTTGTATTTACGAGCCAAAGAAGCGGGCATAAGTGTTGAGGATCTTGTAAAAGCTGAAGGATATCGTGAACTAGGTAAGAAAGGTGTCTCAATTGATGCATCCCCAACAATAGTCACCGGAGCTGGTGTTGTTCCAGTCGCAGGGCCATCAACGATTCCAACCACGTCTACTGATACAGGTAAAATTAAAAATGAGATAAAAGAGCGTCAAGAAAGAATAGAAAAAGCAGATGATCTGCTCCTTGATGGAAAAATCTCCGAGGAGAAGCACTCAGATTTAGTTGCACGCCTGAAGAAGGAGATTGCAGAGCTCAAAGCACAGTTAGGTTAAATAATAGTGTTCCAACCCCATAAAAGAACAACCTTTATAAGAAATCTCAAAATATCAAATCTTTCACTTTTTTTATCCTTTTTTTGAATTTTTGATTCTAAGCAAAATAAATAGTCTATACAGATATTAAAGAATCAATTCTTATTTTTCGCAAAAATCTCGCAATTTTATTTACAGTCTTGGTCTTGTTGTATAACGAAAAGGATAGTTTATTTAAATTGGGAATTTAAGAAAGATGATATTGGTTTCCTTTTTCTTCTCTTTAGAGATAAAGGGAAAAAATAAGGCTCAAATTGACAACTGGCAAATGTTTATAAATGAATTAAGTCTAGTATCGAAAATACTAGAATAGAGGAACAAAATCTCGTATCGGTGAGATGTTTCATGGTTACCATTTATGAAGTGCCAGCGGCTATACTAAATAAAGAAGTTGCGAGTGAACTTAAGAACATAGATGAGCTTAAACCTCCAGCATGGGCGTCCTTTGTTAAAACTGGCGTCTTTCGGGAGAAGGCACCGACCAATCCTAATTGGTGGTATGTCAGGCTAGCTAGCCTGCTACGTAAAGTATATATTAATGGCCCAATTGGAGTCAATCGTCTTCGAATAAAGTATGGAGGAAGACTACGCAAAGGCAATAGAAGAGAGCATTTTAGAAAAGGCGCTGGGAAGATAATTAGATTAGGTTTACAACAATTAGAGGCGTTAGGTTTTATTGAGAAGCCAAATGATACTTCTGGCCGAACATTATCGGCTAAAGGTCGTTCTTTTATGGATCGTGCTGCTAACAAGATTTTAAAGCAATTAAAAAAGTAAGAATGATTTTTTAACTTGGAGGGAAAAACCTTGTCGGATGAAGAACTTGAAGAATTAAAGAAAAGACGTATGCTTGAGTTACAACAGCAACAAGGAGAACAAGAACGACAAGCACAAATGCAACAGGAACTAGAAGCCCAGAAACAAGCAATACTCCGACAGATATTGACTCCTGAAGCAAGAGAACGATTGAATCGAATAAAAATTGTAAAACCCGAATTGGCTGAAGCGGTTGAACTTCAATTAATTCAACTTGCACAAGCTGGACGACTTGGCAATGTATTAACTGATGACCAATTAAAAACCATTTTACGAAGATTGACTGATAAACAAAGAGATATTAAAATCACACGAAAATAGGAGATTCTTGTCATTGGCACGATATAAACCTTTAGGAAAAAAATTGCGACTAGGAAAAGCACTGAAGCAATCAAGAAGCGTTCCTGCATGGATAGTTGTTAGAACTCGAAGAAGAGTGCGTACACATCCTAAAAGTAGGCATTGGCGACGTACACGCTTAAAGAAATAGTAGAAAGGATGCGTAAACGAAATGTCAGATGAAGAAATATTAGATGAAGAAATTGAAAAAGAAGAGTTATATACTATTCCATTTCGTGACGTAAAGCACGCCCCACGGCATAAACGCACAGTTCGTGCGATAAAGATTCTGAAACACTACATAGAACGTCATATGAAAGTAAATCCTATTGACATTCGAATTGATCCAGAACTCAATGAAGAACTTTGGAAGCGAGGTATCGAAAAACCTCCGAGAAAAATAAGAGTTAGGGCAGTGAAGGACACCGAAGGGATATGTGAAGTTTACTTAGCAAAATGAACATTTTATTTCAATAGATATTTCTCTTTTTGTTTTTTCAAAAATTAATGTAATTACTATATACTCAATAATAAATAAGAGTTTAAAGTGCGAATGTTTGTGAGATTCTTACTAATTCAGGACCTGTAGTCTCTTCGCCTGTAACGCACCCCTGTGAATTAACTAAGATTCCTGTTGAGACATATGGAACACCTCTGTTAACGGTCCCAATATCAGAATGTACTTTCAAGCCTTCGCTAATCCATTCTAATTCCTTTTCGGTAGCTAATGGGTGCACCATAGCGCCTTCATTACTTGCTGCTCCAAGTGATCCGATTAAAGATGAATTGACGATCTTTCCTTGCAAAACTTCTACATTGAGAATATCAGTGATTTGCTTAATGTCTTCTTTACCAAATTCATCCGCAGCAATTGCGCCTTTGTCATTAGCAAGAATGCAATTTCCGACAGTTAGTTTACTTTTCATTCTTTCAACAGGGATACCAATTTCCTTCTTAAGATATTCAATCTCATCATCATCAGAAAGAAAATGAGTTAATAGACCAAATTTATTACCAGCGGCTAATATTCCAATTAGATGCGATTGATAAATTGAAGTTTTGATAATTGGCGCAGCAAATACCTCATGTAGCTTATTGACTACTCTTTTTGGAAGGTTTCTTGGAACCAATACATAACTATCAGTAGCCAGTGAGATTATGCCGACTGAGGCGATTCCATTAAAGTTATTCTGAACAATAACCACACAGTTCACCAGGTACACTGTTAATCCATTTTACTCTCAGAAAGGACTCTCGCCAGATAAATATCACTCAGAACGAAGTCTTTGCAAGATGAATGACCTTGCTAGGATAAAAATTATTAAGCTTTTCATTGTGCAATTTAAAAACCAATTTTCACAGCAAGAGTTTTTTTACAAAGCAAAAATTCTCAACCCAAATGTAAAAGGTTAAAAGATAATATGTTAAGATGTGCACAAAAGGTTTCACTGAAAATAGAGGTGTTTTTATTGTCAGTATTTCGGATTAAGGGCGTCTATAGAGCAAAGAGTAAAAAGATCCCATTCGCCAAAGAGATCAAAGCCCTAAAAGAAACCCATGCAATTGAAAACGTTTTATCCCTTATAGGGAGTAAACACAAAGTTCCAAGAAAATTCATAAAAATAACTGAAATTGAACAAATTCAAGATGAAGATATTACCGATCCTGTACTGAAGAGCCTTACTTCTGAATTATCACGAATATAAATAATTTGCCAAGGGAGGCATAAAGAATGGCTGAAGAACAAAAAAAGATTGAACAGATGGTTCACGAACTCAATCATCAACAAGCTAATGCAGATGTATTAAGAACTAATGTCGAAGCTGTTGAAGCTCAAATTAATCAGATTACAATTACAGGTGTCACACTTGATGGAATCACTAAAGCAGAAGAAGGTCAAGAGGTCCTTTTACCTATTGGATCGAATTCATTTGTTTTTGCAACACTTGCAAACGTACAAAAGGTTATTCTAGGGATAGGTAGTGATGTAGTTATTGAAACGAGTATAGAGAACGCTCAAGAAAAACTTGCTGAACGATTACAAGAACTACGAGGAATTTCCACAACACTCCAAAACCAGTTGGGAACCACTCTCCAGAGAATAGAAGAACTTCGGGCTACTGTACAAGAAACTTACAATAAGATGCAACAAAAATAGCATCAATATTACTTTTTTCTGAACAATTACTGTTTAAGTGACCTTCATAGAGAGAAATTAAGATGTTTGAAAAGTTAAAAAAGAGTCTCACAGGATTCGCTGACAAGGTATCCACTAAGACTTTAAGCGAAGATCAAATTGATGATGTTCTCTGGGAACTACAATTAATTCTTCTTGAAAACGATGTTGCGCTTTCTGTTGCAGCTGAAATTGGAGAACTTATGAAACAACAGTTGACTGGTGAGAAGGTAGGTCGTCTTAAGAGCACAAAGAAATTCGTCTATAGTGCCTTAAGAAATACAATTCTAGAAATCCTTAAAGTAGAGGGTATAGATCTTTTTGAGTTAGCAAAAAAAGGCAAAGAACAGGGGCAACCTTTAGCGATTGTATTTTTAGGAGTTAATGGTACAGGAAAAACAACAACTTTAGCCAAGCTTACTAGTCTATTCCAAAAAAAGGGTTTTTCTGTAGTCCTTGCAGCATCGGATACTTTCCGTGCAGGAAGCATAGAGCAAATAGAAATTCATGCAAACAAACTTGGAGTTAAAGTAATCAAACACAAATATGGCTCGGATTCTGCTGCTGTTGCCTTTGATGCTGTTAGTCATGCAATTGCAAAAAACATAGATATTGTTCTAATTGATACTGCTGGGAGAATGCAAACCAATAAGAACCTTATGGGAGAGATGGAAAAGATCGTTCGTGTTCTTAAACGAATCGAAGACGCGAATGTGATTACAGTCTTTGTAGGAGACAGTCTTGCTGGTAATGATGCCGTCGAACAAGCTCGCGAATTCAATGAGGCTGTAGGTATTGATGCTTCAATACTGACTAAAGTTGATGCTGATGCAAAAGGAGGGGCTGCTATTTCTATTGCTCATGTTACGAAAAAGCCCATTGTATTTATTGGAATCGGTCAAGAATACAAAGATCTAGATGCATTTTATCCTAAAAAGTTTGCTGAAAAGATCGTACCAGAAAGTGCTATATAATATAATTATTATTAGATCTTAAATTAAGTTAGTTAACTCCTATTTAGAAAAAGGAGGAGGACCTTATGGATATTCGAGGACAGGATTTCTTTACATTGCAAGATTTTTCATTTGAAGAAATTCATTATATGTTGGATATTGCGAGCGATCTTAAGAAGATGTATCTTCGTGGAGAGTCGTCTGAGATACTAAATGGAAAAACATTAGCTATGATTTTTGAAAAATCAAGTACTAGAACTCGTGTATCCTTTGAAGTGGCTATGCGCCAATTGGGAGGTTATGCCCTATTTTTAGGCGCAAAAGATTTGCAACTTGGTAGAGGAGAAACTATCCCTGATACTGCGCGTACACTAGCCCGATATGTAGATGGAATTATGGCACGTGTTTACTCACATGAAGACTTATTAGATCTTGCAGATTTCTCACAAGTCCCAGTTATAAACGGTCTAAGTGATTTATTCCATCCCTGTCAAATATTGGCTGACCTTTTGACTATTAAGGAGAAGAGGAAAAATTTTGAGAATTTGAAGATAAGCTATGTTGGAGATGGAAATAATGTCTGTAATTCTTTACTTATAGGATGCTCAAAACTAGGCATCAATATATCAGTGGGCTGTCCGGAAAACTATGAACCATTAGAAGATGTTATTGATTTAGCAAAAGACAACGCAAGAATATTTGATTCTGAAGTTCAGATAGTTCACGATCCTCAAGACGCAGTTCTTGATGCAGATGTTGTCTATACTGATACCTTTATTTCAATGGGGCAAGAGGCTGAAGCAGAGGAAAGAATGGAAGTTTTTCCACCATTTCAAGTAAATCAAGAATTACTAAACAATGCACTAATAAATGTCATTGTAATGCATTGCCTTCCAGCACATCGCGGTCAAGAAATTACTGACGAGGTGATTGATGGACCTAATTCAGTTGTGTGGGATCAAGCGGAAAACAGATTACATGCACAAAAGGCAATTCTAACATTGCTTCTTTGATTAACTCAATGCAATCTAATTCAATGACGCCTAAAGCGAATTTTTAACAACCAAATCAGGGACCGTACACCATCAAGTTTACTGATTTTTGCTTTTCCTTTTTTCCGTTTATGATATTCGATAGGCAATTCGACTAATCGATATCTATTCAATAATATTCTTCCTGTAATGTCAGGTTCAACCTCAAATCGTTCTGCCTGTATATTGATGTTTTCAAGTACATATTTTCGAAAAACCTTATATCCAGTCATCATATCTGTTACCCTTGTACCAAAAAGTAAAGATGTTGCCAAAGTCAGTCCTAAGTTGCCTAAAGCATGAGAAAAAGTCATACCATAAAGTTTTCCTTTGAATCTTGATCCATAAACTACATCGGCTTTACCTTCAATCAAAGGTTTAATTAAACTCGGGATATCTTTCGGTAAATACTCCATATCTGCATCTTGGATAACAACTATATCCCCATTTGCGGCGTTAAAACCAGTTTTTAATGCTGTACCTTTACCTTTATTCATTTTATGCGTAATTAGTCTTACATTATTCATTTTTTTGACGATTTCTGATGTTTCATCAGTTGATCCATCATCTACAACAAGAATTTCGTACTTATAACCAAGATTGAGGGCTTTTATTCTTCGAATTACTTCTTTGATCGAATGTGCTTCATTATAAGCAGGAATAAGAATTGTAATCTTCAAATCAAAGCCCTCTGGATAATTCGAGTAATTGAAGCCTAATACCATTACTAGTGTTTAAAATATTTCTCCCATAATAATGATTCAATTCTACATGAGAAAGCAGTACTAACGTTGTTTTTTCACTTTATAGGGATATCTACTGTAATTTTTGCATTTATAGCATGTTATAACTATGTGTGGTTCACGTTTGTTACGTAATCTTGAGTGACAGGTCACACCCGGAATTAATAATGAATGACAATGTTTACAAATTTGCCAACGTTGAGATCGTGGAATTCGGACCTTATGTCGCATACCAATCCGTAAGGCAAGTTGTACATATCTTTGTGCCAGATTACTATCTGTATTAAATACTGCCTTAGCTAATTCAAGAAGATGTTCGATCCTTTCACGTGCAATTTTCTTTATGGAGCGAGTATTTATTCTTCTACGACGTTTCATGACGATCTCACAAAAACTTTGATAAAAGTGATATGAACGAAAATCTATAAAATTATTCCCTTTTGTAGTCAAGCTTCAATGAAGACCGAAAACCAGTTGTATTTAAAAGATATTTCATTATTAAAGGAGAAAAAATGAAAGACTCTATTTTATACTTCATTTTAGCAGAATCCGCACTGGAATCAATCCCCGTCGAATTTAGAAAGCTGGCAAAATTTCGAAGATATGCTAAAAAACAGAAAAAATCCCCCGAAACCATTATTTTTGATAAATCTATTCACTCATTTTTTATAGATAATCCAAAAGCATATGAGAAAAGAGGACGCCCTGATATAGTACATATCTCACTTCTATCAATTTTAGGCACACCGCTATGTAAATTAGGATACATAAAAATCTTCATACATACTTTGAAGGATATTGTTATCCAGGTCGACCCCAATGTAAG
>NZ_JAHPYX010000024.1:0-12565 GCF_019058535.1 Candidatus Borrarchaeum sp. | reverse complement strand
TCCAACGGCAGCGCTACCTATCGATAGATTATTAGAGGGTGGTTTGCATACTGGTGAAGTTACAACGGTTTTCGGAGAAGCGGCAACTGGAAAATCAACACTGGCGTATCAGAGTCTTATTAATGTAGCGAAGATGGAACACTCTACCATTTATATTGATACAGAACATAAGTTTAATACTCGAAGAATAGCTCAAATTGATGATAAAACTGATGTTTCAGATTTTATTGCACTATTCCAACCAGAGACTTTCACTCAACAGATACAATATCTAAAAAATCTGAAGGCTCTATTAAATGAAAGACCGTTTAAACTTCTAATTATAGACACAATTTCTAATTTGTACCGCTTAGAATCATGTTCCATAGAGAAAAGCATAGCTCTAAGAAGATTACTGGAACAACATCTGGCCCGAATATACTGTGAGACGCGCCGATATAGTTTATTTACTCTTATTCTCAGTCAAGTAAGAAGTTTTAAAGGCAAGACTACCCCCATAGGAGAAGATTGTCTTTATGCATACTCTAGAAAATTAGTAGAATTAAGGAAAGGATTGATTAACAATAAACGATTTGCGATTCTAAGAAAAGGAAGAAGTAATATGATTGATGAGAGCTTACCATATGTTATAACAGAAAAAGGATTTAGTTCAATAAATGAAATAAGGCTTTTGTCTTTTTAATATTATGAGTAAGGTGATCAGTGCAATATAGATTGTTTTATTCATCTATTGACAAGTCTCTCAGGATATATTGACTCAATCTTTGAAAAACCTCTAATTTTAAAAGTAGAAAAAGTAAGATATACTCTAAATCAGTTTCGCTTATAGGAGGATTCTTATTATAAACCGTCAATTAATAAAAACTTCAGTATGGATTGCTCTACTAACGGGTATAATTCTTTTATCTCCTCTATCAACATTTTCTGCTGATTTTCCAGAGGAACATCCTAATCCTATATCTGGAGTAACATATCGAATAGATTTCTATAATCCTGATTATATTCAGTTAGACAAAGATTTAGACATGATGAAAGCGTGTGGTTTTACTATTTTGCGAATTGATGCTCCTTGGGTAGTTGTAGAACCTGAAAAAGGGGAGTTACATTTTGACGTCGTAGATGAGTTTATTGAGCGTGTGAACAATAAAGGATTTAAGATTTTACTTATTCTGGCGACTGGAGAGCCAGAATGGGCAGGACAACTAATTTCTAGCGAGTTCAATGATAATGCTGAAGCATTTATTCGAAAAATTGTTGAACGATATAAAGTCTATGTTGATTATTGGCAAATTGAAAACGAGTTAAATATGAGAGTATTTCCTACAAGATGGAACGATATATTTCGCTTCTATGAAAGAATGTGCAACACCGTCAGAGAACTCGATTCAGGTGCAAAAATCGTTTTAAATCTGAACTGTGACGTACCCTTGTGGTCTCATTTCATTAATTTGATTCGAAGTCTTGATTTTGACATTATTGGATTAGATTCATATCCTGGAACTTATTCCGGTGCGCATCCGAGCATATGGGCTACTTATATCCGAGAAGCAGAACTTTCAGGTAAAGAAGTTATGATTACTGAAGCAGGTTATTCAACATTTGATTCTCTCCATACTGAAAAAAAGCAAGACCAGTACGTTAAGGCATTATTATCAACAGTATCAGATTTCGACCTTGCTGGAATCTTATGGTTTGAATTCAACGATGAAACCTCAGTTCCAGTTTGGACATCAACTTCTATACAATTTGGTGCATTCAGTCCGCTTTTTGGAGAAATTGAACTTCATTTTGGATTGGTTAGGCTAGACCGAACACCAAAACCTGCCTTTACTACTATTAGCGAGTGGATATTGACTTCTAAAGAATATAATTCAAATTTAGCAATGCCAACGATATTAATGATACTTTCATTTACATCCATTCTGGGAAGTAATGTACATTTTCCCTTCGGCTTAACTGCCTTTCTGTTTTTTATTATCCGTTCTGGAATGGCAGCAGCTATGAAGTGGCGTGGAGCCAAATTAAGACCAACTCGCACATTTCCTTATATAATTATAGCTGCTCTTTTGACTATCCACTTGGGACTTTATGCTGGTATTGGAATCTTACCTGCATGGTTTGTAACGCTTCCTTGGTGTGGTTTATTAATTTTAGGATATTTCTTAGGAATTAAAAATATTGACTGGATCTACAATTTAGAGTTTAATGATACCTCATCGAGCTTAAAAGAGCCAAGTGAATAATGTTTATTTTGTACTCATTTTAAGACCATCTTAATCTCTTCTTTTTTATAAATATATTTTGAAATATTTTTTATTTTGATAAATACATTAATTTTATATATTTGAAGAAATGTAATAGATAGTGGGATTACTATGCATAAGAACTTCTACCTTTATACTATCACGAAAACTCAAGTTAGAATTGCATTATTAATAGCAATTATTAATCTAATGCTCGTTATGGGATCTTATACCTTAATTGGAATACATTGGACAGAAATCTTCATTATAACCTCCCCCCCAAGTCCTTCACTTTCCTATGTTGGACCTAATCTTGCTACCCCACTCTATTTTCTAGCAATAGTAGGAGGTCTGCTTCTTATTCAGAAAATAAGACAATGTGCAGCTACTGCAACCGAAAAAATTCCAGTACGTGAACTTAGAGCAACTGCAACTAATCAGATGAGTTTTGTTTATAATTCTTTAATTCCGGTCCTTTTTGGGATTATCTTCAGTGCAGGACACATTTTCTATAATTTATCAATAACTGGAGTCACTGTTACTAATTTCATATTTTATAATGTTTATAGTATCTTTCCTGACTTCATTCTAGGATATCTTGCTTGGTTTTGTGTAAGTAGTGTGTATTCCATTTTTTATCTTGGAAATTTGTATATTAGCGAAAAAAAACCACTAGCGTCAGATGAAGCATTTGGATTTAGTCCACTTATACGCTTTGGGCTAACATCAGCTACTGCATGGGGTTTTGTGGGAATCATTATCTTACCTTTAATGGTCTATCTGCCAAAAGATCCGCTTTCAACTCTGCTTGTTTTTTCAGGAGTTAGTTTGTATGGTATCTCAGTCGCATTATTCTACTTTCTTCCTCTCCTAGGTGTAAATCGAAAGTTAACAGCATTGAAAAATGAGAAAACAGATATATTAACACAAGCATTATATGAAAGAATTGATGCGGTCATGCGAGGACTGGATATGCGAATAAATATCCCAACAGATTATTTTCTTGAAGTTCTTGGACTAAATGTCATAAGCAACAGGGCTGAAGCAATAAACGTATGGGGAATAAACTTAAAAAACGCAGGACGACTTGTTAGTATGGCAATTTTACCCATCTTATCTTATGTTTTGAAATATTTGATACAATTTTATTTTCCTGGAATTCCGTTGCTTTAATTCAGCCAAGTGATATTTTATGCTCTAGTCTATTTTTATTCGAAATTAGAACTATTGCTTATTTTTTCATTGATATATATTTAGAGGTTCTGTCGAAAAAAAATGTCATTATTTGAGGGGAGATTTTTGTCGCCTTATTCTCCAGAGAAATTTCCTGTATTTAACAGTTTTAGCTAATTTTGACACAATAATATTAATTTAAATTATCATAAAAATAGTAATTTTTATAAATATGAAGTTACCTTGTAATATACTGAGTTCATTTAATTTAACGAACTCACCTAAGACACATCTCCAAAAGTATTCTTTTGGAAAACACATAGTGGGTGAAACCCCCCGCATGGGGGGGAAATGGGGTAAATACAAAATGACTATTCAAGAATTAGAAAGAAAACAAGACAAAGTTTTAGAAAAAACAAAGTCTTCTCTTGAAGGAATCTATGAAATACCAAAGCCAACTGAAGAACAATTGCAGCAGATGCCTACAGATCTGCATCGTAAGTACGCAGAAGAAGCTACACTCTACTCAGAGCATTTGTTTCCCTTAGCGTATACGACAAATGCTGTACTTATTGCTTTTAAAGTGGGAATTTTTGACGCCATGTCTAAGCCAATGAAAATTGCTGAACTTGCAGAATATCTCGTTGATAGCGACAAGATCGAGTTAGATCCTCTCAATTTGGAACAGGAAATCGAAGTATGTAAGCAAAAGATAGGAGCATTGTTTGAGTTATTTTCTGCACCACAGCTTAAGATAGTACAGCAAGTTAATGGTGGACAGTGGGAACTAACTAGATTAGGGAGTTATCTACGAACCGACTCATCTGTAGGTATCGCAGTGGCTATGATGAACCTCACTGAGTATTACTCAAAGCCGTCGTTTGGTGACTATCCTCGCCATGTTTTTGGAACTAAGGCTTACGATGACATCGGTTCTCCAGAGGAGGGAGCCGTTTATACTGAACGTGTCCCTCAAAAAGTGAGAGCCGGATTGTTAATGTCGTTACCAAAATTTGGGGTAAACCTTGATGAAGGCGATCCGTTAGTACTCGACCTTGGATGTGGTGTAGGTGATTGGCTCATCGAAATCGCCAAGAAACATCCTAATACTAAAGGAATAGGCTTAGATTACAACCTAGGAAGCTGCGAAATGGGAGCTGCGAAAGCCGAAACTGCTGGACTTGGTAGTCGCCTGGAATACAGACAAGTAGATCTAGCTACCGATAGAATTCCTCTAAGCGATTCTTCTGTCGATTTAGTGACTGCAATAAACTTTCACCACTTCTTTCCGAGATACGGCGATCAAAACGTTACGGATGAGATTTTTCGTGTATTAAAACCTGGAGGTAAATTCCTCTCAATTGTGCCATTATGTGATGGTGCAGACGACACGCTCATGCTCTCTACGCAAACAATGTTTCAATTTCTATTCAGCGGATTTACAGGCTGGCGTACAAAAGAACATCTCACCGATATCGCGCAGAAGGCAGGATTTAAAATCACAAAGTTAGTTCCTATGATTTTCCGAAGCCGTCAAGCAGTATTCTTTGCAGTTAAAACCTAAACAGGAATCACGTTTTTTTTATTTAAAGTCTAGTGTGGTGATAATAAATGGCACAAAAAACTAGAAGACGTAAAATACAAACTAAAAGAGAGGACGAAAACAAAAGCAATCATGTTCGTGTAACAGAAGGCTTAGGCAACGGCCTTGCAATCAGTTTTCTGAAAGAGTACATAGAACCTTTCATTGTTACAGCCGAAATTGCTAATGGATTAAAATGTGGTTTTTTCGATGCGTTTCAAAATAGTGGAGACCAATACGTTGCAACCAAAGAGGACATCATTGAATATACAACTAATGGTAATGGTATCGTAACGATAGACGACAAGGATAGTGTTTATGACCTAGAACAGTTCGCAAAGAAATTAGATGCATGGCTGGAATTAATGGAAACCTCGGATTTAATCTATCGTAATAACGGTTTCTACTGTTTACAGCCTCTTGCAGTTCATTTCAGAAACGACAAGAACGGGGTAATAAGGTCATTACTCAACGAATCATTTTATTGGACGAAAACACTGGATGAACGCCATCTTTCAAATATATGGAGTAGACATTGCGTAGATTCATTAATCGGGACACAGAAGTACGATTTTATCGAAAATCATCTCGAAGCATGTAGTAGCGTGCTATGTCGAGATATTCCACTGTATCTCGAAGAGTTCGATATACATCTAAAGAAAAATTCTATTGTATTGGATATTGGTTGTGGAACTGGCTATTTTCTTGAAGAGCTTGCTCGCCTTTATAAAATCAGAGGCGTGGGACTTGATTTCAACTGGAAAGTAGTGGAAAATGGCAACAAAAGGCTTAAGAAGTTAGGTCTAGGTCGTATAATTAACCTGCGCTACATGGATGTAGCTAAGCAGAAATTGCCAGCCAATGACGATCTTGTGGACTTAGTATTGACCATAAACTTGCATCAATATTTCAAACCTGAGCATTATGAGCATTTAACAAATGAGATCTATCGGATCCTCAAACCAGGTGGTACATACTTTTCTATAGTCGCTGTTGAGTTACCTGAGGAACATCCTTCCAAGAGATTATCGATAGGTATGCATTCGCAATTGTCAAAGATATTCACAGACTTTACAGAATTCGTAGATATGGCTCATATCAGAGAACTTTATGAGAATGCCGGATTCAATCTCAAAACCTTTGAGACTCTTCCGTTGTATGGGGGACATCAGGAGATTATTGTCGTCAAAAAACCTTGAACTTCACCTTATTTTTTTGTCTAGCACATTTTTTTGTGCATAAAAGCTACCGTCATTCTTTCTTTTCATTGTAATCAGAGTCATTTTGCATTTTTTTCATTTAAAAGCTCAGGGATAAGTTCTTCCAGTTTCTTAATATCTTTAAGTTCTATTAGATAATCTGGGATCAAGATTTTTTCTTTAAAATGCGTTTTGTCTGGCGTAAGGATGATTGTTTTCATTCCCAATTCCTTAGCTCCTAAAATGTCAACTTGTGGGTTATCTCCGACGTGAACGCAATTCTCAGGGGCTACTCCAAGAGCTGCGCATATCTTAATAAACGGCTGTGTGCTTGGCTTCGTGTCTTTGGTATCTTCCCCAGGAATAATAATCGCATCAAAATATTCGACTAACCCAGCGTCTTCGATTCTTTTAGCCTTCATACCCTCCAATCCATCAGTATCACTCATTAAACCAAGCTTAATGCCTTTCTGCCAGAGAGATGCCAGCAGATCCTCTACTCCCGGAAAAATCTTGGATTCATCACTCACGGTCTGCCAATAGATAGTAGTTAGTTCATTAAGAGTGGATTCCGAAATTGATTCCGAAATATCTTTACTAAAATATCGTTTTACAGCTTCTTTCCACCAAATATTGCGGTTGTAAATGTGCTTTTCATTCATTTCACGTTCCATCAGTTCAATTAAGTTTAATAGTACCTTTTCTTGAATCTCTCCTTGAATATTCAGGTATTTTAATAAAAAATCACAAACCTTTGAATGAGCAATATTTCTACGTGGATGCGACTCAACTAAAGTGCCGTCAAAATCAAAAATAGCAGCATATCTTTTTTCTGTGTTACTTGTCATCAAGATCTCCCTCATTTAAGATTAGTTAATTTCCATTTTATAGTTTCTCTGTAGTAGAGACTAATATTCTATTTTGAAAAACCGTCAACTTTTTATAGGCTTACGACATACTATGTAGACGTCAATATATATAGTAGTCTAAATATATGGAGGTCTACCGTTTGGTATGGTTCGGTAAAGGATTTACGAAAACTTCACACGGACGGATTAGTCCAGTCCAATTTATGATTCTCTTAATGGCGGAAAGAAAAAAAGAGGCTTACGGTTATGAACTTCTACAAGAGCTATCTGGAATCTTTAGCGATGTGTGGAAGCCAAAAAGTGGTACTGTTTACCCTGCATTGAATTCACTTGAAGAAAGGGGCTTTCTTAAAAGCGAGAAGGTTGAACAGGAAGACAAGCCTGATAAAAAAATGTATAAGATTACACAAGAAGGCAGAGACATCTTAAACGAAGTTTTTGATAGTTTTGAAGAAGAAGTTACATATTCAGAAGAATATGGTGCAAAAATGTTTGAGTATTTAGGGCAACATTTTGGCAGAAAATTAGGTTCTTTATTTTCAAAGTTGTTTTTACATGAAGATATGGACGAAATCGATCACTGGAAAGGAAGAAAGCAGAAAATCAAAGAGAGAATGAGACATGAGATGGATCATAGACATCATCATATTGGTCCTTGGATGTGGATGATGCCTTGGATGAAATATCTTTTTTCGGGGGATGAGCTTCAAGATGATGACCGAAAGGAGATGTTAGAGCACTATAAAGCACGATTACAGAAAGAACTTGAGAAGATCAACAAAGAATTAGAAAAAATGGAAACTGAAGAAAACAAAGAAGAGGAGGTGGAATAACATGTTTGGGATGGAACATATATTTCCAATATTCTTGAAGCATTTTCACTGTATGCCAGAAATAATGGAAAAGGAAGATTTTCCAGAACTAAAAAAAGATTTCTTAGAATTATATAAAAAACTCTTAGAGGCTCAGATTAAGCATATTGACAGAAAACTAGAAAAGATAGAAGAAGTAGCAGAAGAAAAGAATGAAGCATAAGCCTTTTCTCATCACTATTTTTTAACTGCATTTTTTTATTATTTCTCCACAAGAAGACCCCTTCAACGTGTTGGGGGGATGAATTGCGTGTGTTACTTGTTTCACTTTCACGATACTCCTTAATCTTTAAGTAGTGATTCGCATAGATCGTAAGTAGAATTGAGCTGAGGTAACACTCGCCAGTTCTTACCTTAACTCATCACTATTTTTTAATTGCATTTTTTAACTTCACATCGCGTTCAGGGCAGGCACTGCCCGTTGAGCCTGTTTGACATGTCCTGCTGGGGAATGGATGATTCAGGAAGCCAGCTTATTTGTAGGGTGGTAGTTCACTAAATTAGATAATCTCAAGAAGATAATACAAAGCATTTCGCACATTCAATCCAGTGACTGCACTACAAGGTATAATCTTATCCTCTTCAATGTCTAAATACTCGCTGATATTTTCTAGGACTTTTGTATTACAATTTGAAAGGTCGATTTTGTTAAGACAGACTACGAAAGGAAGAGATAAAGCATCATGTATTAATTCTATGATCTCTCTGACTTTTGCTAAGTAACTCTCCGTTATAACTGTAGAATCAATTACCACAAAAACACCCTTAGCGCCTTTCCACCAAATACTCCATAGCGGCTGATAGTGTATTTGCCCCCCTAATTCCCATAACATATATGACTGAGAATCTTCTTGCATAAAAACTCTGTAAAAGTCAATTCCAGGTGTAGGTATGTAGGATTCGCAGATAGTATCAAGATTAGATGTGTTCTTCTTCTTTTTGACGCCATTAAACGCCGTTTCAATTTTTTTTCCAAAAACTGTTTTACCTGCATTGGCAGGCCCCATAAGGAGCAGTTTTGTAACATTTATACGATTAAGTAATTTTATCGGCTTATTTACCGTTTTGATATCTGTTGTAAAGGACATAAAGCTCAAACACCTTTGTTAATTTAATTGATTTAACATGATTTATAAAGAGGTCAAGGTTCTGATCAGAAATAAGGAAGGAGTTGTCATTATTTTTCGTCGGCGAAGCTTTTAGAAAAATAAGAAACTTGTAGTAATATATTTTATCGCAAAAATTTTCAAAACTTCATTTAAATATCTGAATTGTTAAGAATCGACAATGTCTCTGCCACTATACTCACAGGACGGATTTAAACACCGTATTTTGTTTTTAGATTTAAAGAGGGGAAGCCCACATTGACATCGATCATCATGCAGCACTGCATAAGTCGGCAGTACAAAAGCTGTTTTGCAAGGATTCTTTTCATCATAATATTTATTGCATCCGACTGTTAGGCCAATTCTCCGAAGAAAGATAAGAGGGTTGCCACATTTAGGACAGGAATATTTCTCTTTTTCAAATTGCTCCTTTACTATTTTGTCGGGATTCTGACACTGGCGATCAACACAACAAATAATATCATAACCACCATAAATGTATCGCATTTTGGGAAGGCCACACCGTTTACAACTGCTTTCAGGCAACACTTTAGCGCTTTTTGAAATTCTATATGATATGCCACAAAACGTACACAGTACCTCGTCTTTTTTCTTTACTAAATCGTAACCACAGTTCTTACACTTACCAATTGACTTTGAAGAGGTATCCGCTAATTTTTCTTTTTTTGGCTTTTTCTCCATCTTGTCAATTTCTAAGGTTTTCTTAGGACGAGGCTTTATCACCTTGATTTCTTTTCTATCAACTATTGGCAAGTTCTCAAAATCGATGAATGAAACCATTGATTCACATAGAATAGTTTGTTGTCTTGGAGACGTAATATAAACTGGAAAAATCCAATCTTCTTCTTTACTTAGAAATAAAGTCTGTTCTATTAATTTCTTTTTGTTTAACAACAATGTTGCATTGATACGTACAGGAAAACTCCAATTTTTTAATCTGAAAAGTGCTTCTTGAGATTCATCAATGTTCATTCTTTCTCTAATATCCCATTCAGCAGTGATAATAGGCATTTCGTTGATTTTTTTTCGGATCTTTTCTGCATTAGCCTTTTTGATACCAAGTTTAATCATTTCTTCTACACTGAGTTGTATCAAGTCCTTTAATCCCATAACATTTGCACTCGCTAACAATGTCGCTATTCTTGCGCCTATACCTCTAACTTGTATTAATTCCGAAAATTCCTCAGGTAGTGAATATTCTAGTAAAACACTAAGCCTTTTGATCTTTTCACGAATTAGAATGGATTCAGAGAATTCATCACAGAAACGTTCCAAAGCCGACAATAGTCTATTAGCGTTTTGTTTTATAACGCGTGCGTCTGTCTGAAACTCAATATCAATTTTTACACCGCCTTTAAGAGATGCAAGCAAGACTGCGAATACCTTTTCTTGATGTTTTTTCAGATCTTTTACGTAACCAGATGCCGAATAACTCTCAATGACATCTCGAAAGACACCCCGTTCATTTTTTCTAACTACCATATCGTCAAATTCGCTGGCTTTTGACACAAGTGCAAGGATTTCTTCATCATCAATGATTTCATGAGAGTGAACTGCAACTGCATCAAAAAAAAGTTTTCCAGTATCTAAACGCAAATAGAACTTTGAGGTGAGGCTTCCTAAAGGCGTGGAAACAAGCCCCAGCTCTGTTTTATTTATAAATCCATCTGTGATAAGCCGTTCGATACATTCATTTGTAGTATCCATTATTTCTTGAATCTTTAGTTCATCCTTTTGGGAACTATACAAGAACGTGCTTTTCAGCCAATCACTTATTTCAGCTTCTGTTTTAATAAAATTCAAACTAATCTCTGCATTGAGATGCTCTTCTAATGTTTCAGTTAATCTTGATTCAATTTCCTTCCCGGTTAATAGTCCCCGATAGTATTCAACGTTTCTTTTTTCTGTTATGATGATTCCATATCCTAAGTTATCAAATTGAGGTCTACCTGCTCTTCCAAGCATTTGTAATAAATCTAAAGGGCTTATTTCTTTTTTACCCTTTAAAGGGTCGTAGACGGTTGTGTCTTGGACGATAACTACGCGAGCAGGCAAATTCACTCCCCATGCTAAAGTACTTGTCGACGCAAGTACTTTTAAAAGTCGATTTTTAAAAGCAGATTCTACGATCTCCCGATCATTTCTACTTAATCCCGCGTGGTGAAAAGCTATACCTTCAACAAAACATGAGCGTAAGATATCGTTAACAATATCCTTAGATTTTTTGCCCAATAGCTTTGTTTCTTTATTTCCTATAAGCATTTTTTCGTTTTCTGAAAAGTTTTTTAATAATTGTTGTGCCGTATCAACAGTACCGCGTCTACTTGAAACAAAGACTAATGCTTGACCAACTTCGATGTGTGGAGCAATTAAATCATATGTAAGTTGAATTTTAAGGTGTTTGTTATTCCATCTATTCTTTTTATCTGGCTTATACCCACAGACTGTTGCTTCTAACTTTACAGGTCTGTAAGTGTCATCAAAAACAAAAGTTCCTGGCTTCTTTGCGCCTAGCCACGCGGCAACATCTTCAATGTTCTTCATTGTGGCACTTAAAGCTACTATTCGTAAATTTTCATTGATTTTTCTTAAACGGGATATCAGTACCTCTAAAGCTCCTCCTCTTTCGGGTGAGTCTAAAAGATGCACTTCGTCAATTATTATAGTATCTATACGATTGATGAACTCGTATGTAGAACTCATAAATTTTCTACTTGAGCTATCAACTTTTTCAGGTGTTGATATTATTATATGTGCTTTAGCAGCTTTTCTAGGCTCAATTTCAGTTTCTCCAGTTGTTACATACACGTTATAGCCTAAAGGTTCGAATTTACTGGTCCACTCTTCAAGTTTTTCGTAACTTAGAGCTTTATATGGTGCAATATATACGACCTTTTTATTGGGATCATCTTGATGGTTTATTAAAGCCCTTAAAATCGCAAGTTCACCGATAACTGTTTTGCCCGACGCTGTGGGGGCTCCTAAAACAACATTCTCATCTGTATTAAAAACGATATTAAAAACAGCTGATTGCATCTTATTGAAACGTTCAAAGGGAAATACACTTTCTAATGTTTCAGGAATCACTTCTGTTACTTTTAATTCAACAACCACTACAATTCCTCAAGAACGTTTGAGATCTCCCTTATAAGAATATGATGTTAATAAAAGCTATTATTGTTAGTTTTTTTCCTTTTATTAGTTTATAATACTCTCCGCAAGAAGACCCCTCAACTTGTTGGGGGGATGAATTGCGTTACTTGTTTCACTTTCACAACAGTCTCTAACCTTTAAATAGCTATGTGCACATAACAAGTAGGCAGAATTGAGCTGAGGTCATACTCGCCGGTTCTCAAAATAACATCACGTTCAGGGCAGGGACTGCCCGTAGAGCCTGTTTGACATGTCCCGTTGGGGAATGGATGATTCAGGAAGCCAGCCTACTTGTAGGGTGGTAGTTCACCTATCTCTTAGTAAGTTCCAACTATACTCTTCAAAAC
>NZ_JAHPYX010000242.1:0-23519 GCF_019058535.1 Candidatus Borrarchaeum sp. | reverse complement strand
TGCATCGAGATGTACATTACAGAAGGGTCAGAATAGAAGAATTCAGCGATTCCATCTCCATGATGGGAGTCTAGGTCAATAATTAGCGTTCGATCGAGTTTCTTTTTCCTTTTCAAAGTTAGTAAAGCTGAAGCACAATTATTAAAAATGCAGAGCCCTTCAGTTTTGGAGTAGCCTGCATGATGTCCAGGAGGACGAATCAAGGCAAATGATTGTGTTACGTTCCCTTTAAGCACTTCTTCACAGGCGAGAATGGTGCCACCAACGGCCAGTTTTGCAACATCAAAAGCATCCCGTGAGGCATAAGAATGTGCGCCTATTTCGCCTTCCCCAATCTTAGACAGCGATTTCACGGAATCCACAAGATAAGGCGCATGAATTTTATACAAATCCTTCTCTTTGATAGGTTTAGCTAAGATGGGTTCGATACCAGGTAGATCAAAGATTTCTTTTTGTTGAAGATAAGTATATACCGCTGCTAGGCGTTCAGGCGTTTCAAAGGACTCAAAATGAGGGCGAGGAAAATTAGTATCATGTTTCAAGAAGTCAGGATGGTGAATTATGCCAATCAATATTTGCACCTCAGAAAAGATCTCATATAATGTAATTGTGGCATAACCTTATAATCAGTATTGACTACAAATATGAGAGGCAGTGAGTCGAAGGGCGGCTGACGGGCGAATTCGTCTGAGGAAATTCCACTCACCATACAGGTACTCTGGCACCTAAGGTGCCTGTCGAGAGGCAGGGCTCTGGAGCAGAAACGACACGTCCACTTGCCAGATGACGAGGATGCGGCTGAAGAACACACGAGAGTTTGTGTTCTGAGAAGACTTCGGTAACGAAGGTCGAGTTAACCCGCTGAGAAGACAAGTGGGATCGATGAAACGGCCATCCCAGAGGGTGCAAGTCTAAATAGGCTACCCATGAATTGCCTGTAGGAGGTAGCGGGTAAGACGCATAGTTGAATGCCGCAAGAGACGTGTAGTAGTAACTACACCTTTCTAACAGAAAGTGGATTACTCTCGACACACTGCCATCTCATTTCTAACGTTGTAGGAAAAGAAATCATTCCATTCCTTGTTTATATTGCAAAGAAACAAGAAATATTATTTCGCGCTTTTCAGAAGAGATTTGAAATACATTCGACAAAATTCTTGATTTGGAGGGGACTTAGCAAATTGGACGTTTTCAAAAAAGTAAGAAGAGCAAAAGTTATGGAAATGTATAAAGAAGCACAAAATTTGGAAACGACTAGCGATAAGGTTGATAAACTTACGGAATTAGTAGATTATCTTATATCAGAACTACAAAAGAACGGTTTAATCTAGTAGAAAGGACAAGATCTTATATATGTATAATCTTGTTCGTTTCTAGGAATTATAATTCTTGAAGAACCTGTATTGATAGTTCGAGCATCTGGTCACTCGTTTCTGCTTTGATGTAAAGTTGAAGGAGTTCTTGGTTAACTGTAAGAAAATTGAGTCCCCAACTAAATTTAGAGAGAATGTTTTTAGCTTGCTCCTCAAAGCCCAATATAAAAAGAGCAGCAGATAAGGCTTCAACTGTGCTTAACCTAATTGGTTTTCCGTAATTTGTCGGATTTGCAGCAACAAGAAAAGGTAAGGCCCTCTTTATACCACGTATTTTTTCAAAAGAGTCTGCTGTGAATTTAGCCCATGAGGCATCTATTGCTAAGATTCCATTATGGGATGCAATTTCCAGATCCTGCTTTGAGAGGATAACCTCTGAAAAAGGGTCTAGTAGGATAGCTCGTTTAGGTATTTGAGAGAGTTTTCGAAGGTCAGTTGCAAGTCTATTTCGAGTTAATTTTTGCCCTGTACATTTCTTGGGGTCACATTGCTTAACGTGATAGACATAAAGAGGTATCAGCTTGGCGTTTCCTCCTTGATTATTCATATGGTTTTTGTAAAGCCCCATTATGTTCACATATGTAAAGAAAAATGATTTCTATTACAAGGGCTAGAACATTAGCTGAAAGATAGAAAGACTTCGCGATATTTCGCAGTATCTTCTAATTAAATTAATCAAAGATAACTTTTTCTGAAGAGAAACAAACAAATACTAGAAACAACAAATAAATGAAAGATTTAAAATCAAAAGTCTTCCTTGTTTGGATGTGATATATAATGCCTATGGCTTTTATTTTAATAAACTCTGAGATCGGCGCTGAAGAAGCCGTATTAAATGCGTTACATGATTTAGAACCGGGCGTTGATGAAGCCTATATTGTCTATGGTGTGTACGACATCATCGCAAAAATACGAGAGGAAACGATGGAGAAGTTAAAAGAACTTATTACTTGGAAGATAAGACGCTTGGACAAAGTCCGCAGTACCTTGACCATGATTATCGTCGAAAAGGTCGAATAAACTTCCCTCAATCTATCTTTTTCTTAATTTTCGCTATTTACTCTCTTCTTTTCGTCTCGATCTTATATGCCATAGTTCCTTTAATTCTTCAAAGGTAAAATTTTTTGGTGGTAGAATCACGTCTGCTGATTGCAATCCTCTGATCTTAACGGTTTTACCATTTCTAGCAATAAAATTGATAAGCTCGTCATACATCTGAAAAGATTCTTCCTCGCAGCCACCGTTGTTAGTAGCAAAGAAAAAGGCGAGGCTTTCTTCAAATTCGTTGATTTTCTTAATGACTCTTTTTTCTCGACTCTTGTCAATAAAAATAAGGTATTCTCCTGCAATCTTAATAATCACTTTAGATGACCTCAAATATATAGAACCTTTTTATAGGATCTCATGAGGATAAAAGCAAGCCTTAAAATAGTTTTTATATAGGACAAATAGTTAGCATCGCTATATTTAAATATTCACTATCTAAATGAAAATAAGAGCTTAAGAATTAAGCGCCTTTTAATAATCTCCTGAGATTTGGATTTCCCTCCTTGATTTTGTAGCGGGGTGGGGTAGACAGGAGATCCCGCGGGGCTCATAACCCCGAGATCGGTGGTTCAAATCTATGGGATAACGCCTATAGAGGATAAATCCATCCCCCGCTACCATTTTTACATTCTTTCTTTAGGGTTTTTAAATAGCGCAATACTGTCTCTTTTCAAGGTAATCTTGAAGTACAACATCTAACAGATTCTTTTCATTTTTGAGGAAATGAGCAGAACCTTCTCCTGCGCGAGCCAGTTTCTTTGAAAACTCAATATCTACGTCTCCACCTCTTAGAATACATATAACAGAGCAACTGATTTTATTTGCTCGACAAATTTTGACTTGACGAAGTGCGGCGAGTTTGGCACGTGTCTTCTCATCTATAGTGTCTTGTTGTTTGGTAGATTTGTGGAAGTTATGCGTAGTTGGGACGCCGTCCGTGATTACAATAATGTGCTTTTCAGCATTTCTTGAGGCTGATAATAAGATTTCTCGTGCATTTTTAATACCGTCCTCTAGGTTTGTATACCCTGCTGGTCTTACTTCAGTGATCTTCTCTAATATAGGCTGAACATTATATGTGAGTTTATTGAGTTTTGTTGCAGTATTAGCGAAAATAACAACACTACTCCGATCACCATTCTTGAAGGCTGCTAATGCCAGTCCTATTGCTGCTTTACGTGCATATTGAAACTTATTATGCTCAATCATGGATGAACTTCTGTCTAAGGCTAATACAACGTCCATACAACCAAGAGGTCGTCGTTCTTTTATTCGAATATCTTCTCTTTGAATTTTTTCTGGATGTCTTCGTTTCGTTATCACTTCTCTCATGGTTCTTCGCAGTGAGATATCGCGAAATCTGTCTTCACATTCATATTTTCTTATATCGACGATATCTTCTCCATCTATCGATTTTCCAGAACGGGTCTTATGTTTACCTTTCATAAGAGCACATTCTACCTCTGACAGGATATCTTCGTAAAGTATGGCGTATCCTTTATCTGTTATCCTAATTTTAGAGTGTTCTTCCTCAATAAGCTCTTGCTCAGTCAAATTTTTGAGGATATTAATGAGCGCGTCATAAGCGGCATACTTATGATCATCTCTTTGTAAATCGATAGCAACTCCAAGGTTCTCTCGCAATAATTCTTTAAGATAATCCAGAAGAGACGCATCCGCATGTTTAAGCAGATTTTGAAACGAAGCTCCTCTTGAAGAAGCGTCCTGTGCATTTTGGATTGACCTAAGCGCGTCCTTAATCATGTTCCTTGAGATTTGTTTTGAGGTTGATCCTTGAGAACTCCCTTTTTTTGACGGAATGGTTTGGCTGTGTGATACTGATTTCTTTGTTTTCGAGCTTCGCATTAAATCTTCGGCTTTGTCTGTAAACTCGAATTCTGTTCCTAATTCTGGCTTGTGTTTTTGAATTGGTTGACCTTTCAACAGTTCTTCTTTTTCTAAATAGTTAGGTATGCTGTATAAGAGTCGTAACATTTCCATAGTAGGATTTTGTGTCGTCTTATCGACTTGTCTTTTTATTCGCCTAAAGAAATCTGAAAGTGCAGGAAATTGTTTTTTGAGGTCTTCTGGATCGATGTTCATTAGATTGGACAAATCTTGCTGTGTTAATTTATCTTTAAATCCAACGGATTTCTTATGGTCTAATTGGCGGTAAAATTCCTCCTTACGCCTGGTAAACTCCTGTAATTCTTTCATAATATTTCCCATTTGCCCTTCGTTAAGCGGTAGTGTTGGAGTGCAGATTGAAGGGCTTTTTATATGGTTCTTTGCCGTTTCCTTACTAAAAAGTGCCTCGATTATTTCTACAATTAGTTCATCAGGCGTTCTCAAGGATTTCATTTGAATTCGATGCGCTAGAGTAATTAACGCAGCCTCTATTATGTGTTCTTTGGTCATTTCCTGCCTTAAAATAGCATAACTCCTCAAAACGTCAAGAAAAGCTAAAACGCCCCTACTTGAAGGTCCTTTTGCGACTTCAGGATGAGTTCGAATCCCCTCAGCGATTTTAGCGAGTAATCCCGGTAAGTCATGGCTGAAGGTAAGGGCGTGTGTCGTCATCACATTTCCTTCTAATTATTATTAAGAACGCTGTCAACTAAGGAATGGATGTATTCAACAGGATGTTCAAAATAAGGGCTCTCAGGAGCTAATGCAACGCGTCCGCGCAAAGCAACACGTGCGGCTTTTCTTATATCATCTACAGAAACTGTTGAATCCTTACGTAATGTAGTAAAACTTTGGCTTAAGTTCCACGTGGAGAGAGTAGCTCGAACACTGGCTGCATTTTCAATGTCTTTGTCAGTACGAGTCCTTTGGATGATTTCCACAATCTCTTGTGCTAATTTAAGCGGGATTTCTTTGTCAGTTTTAACTCCATATCGCTGAACAATTTCCAATTCTTCTTCAGCAGTTGGATAGGTGATTTTTACTCTTTCAAGTCTGTCCTTTAAGGCTTCCGAAATCCGTTCTACACCAGCGTATTCTGCAGGATTCATTGTAGCAATCAAAATAGTATCAATATCAAATTCAACATCAAAGTTACCAATTGTTATCACATGTTCCTGAAGGACTTGTAAGAGTGTATTTTGTAAGCGTTCAGAAAGACGGTTTATTTCGTCAATAAAAAGAATTTTCCGGTTAGCTTTGATAATTTTACCTGGTTTAAAGGCTCTAGGGTCGAAAGGCCCAAATTTAAAGGCCACTACGGGATCAATATCTCCAATTAAGTCCTCAGCAGTGAGTTCAGGTGATCCTTGAACTCTAACAAATCTTTTGGAACCTGGTATAGTAATAATAGGGGCATCTTTCTGAGCAGTTTTACATTGGGGGCACTCTGGGCTATCAGGAAGACAGTTAAAACCGCAATCACGGACTTTCATATCTGGTAATCTGCTAGCAAGTTCTTTTGCAATAAGAGTTTTTCCAGAACCAACAGGTCCCTCAAGAAGTAAATGTCGTCCGGAATGAAGAACCGCTAATATCTGCTCCTTTATATCCTCCGGACCTATCCATGCGTCAATAAGTTTTGTTCCTTTCTGCTCAATTAGCTCTTTTAGTTCATTTCTCAAAGAATTCATGGCTTTCCATCCACTTTTTAACTTCTATTCTCCTAATCACGTTATCTGGGCATGTCCAACTTTAATAACATTTTCGAAGATGCAATAAGGTAGCAGAATTTAGTCAGAATTCATATCGAAGATATAATTTATAGTAACCATAATCTTTATCATCACCTAAAACGACCAAATCATTTTGTTTATCACTCATTGTGGTGAAGAACATGGATCTAGATCAAATTAGAGAACGCACCCAATCGGCCTATGATTTCGTGTCCTCTCTTGAACTATTCAAGTACGTTTACGACAATTACCAACTAAACCAAGAGGTTATAACTGAACTTAAAAAATACGTTAATGATTATACTGTAGTTTTATTTGCTGCAAGTTGGTGTCGAGATAGTAGGGCTGGTGTTCCTGTATTTGCCCTTTTGGAAACTGAGATAGGACTAGAAGTTAGAGTTTTTGGAGGAATGGAGACGGCACCATTTGACCAAGATCATACGTGGACAATTCCGCCGTCACCCCCTGAAGCAGAAGAGTGGGGGGTCACTGCAATTCCGTGGATAGTGGTTTTCTTGAGAGATAATTCTAAAAACGGACAAGAAGTTGGAAAAATCGTCGAAAGGCCGCAATGGGGGATGACGATGGAAGAAGAACTTCTAGAAATTATCAAAAATGCGCAGGCTGGATAAATCTTTAACTTTTTTTACATTGTCTCTTCAAAAAGTTGTGAACCTTCAACCATATTCGCTAATACATTTTCTGCTTTTTCAGGAGAAATAACCTTAAGACCGCAGTCTGGATGAATGAATTTTATATTATCGAGTCCTATTTTTTCTACTGCAGCTTCGATATGTGCTTTTACAGTTTTAGGATCGCTTAAAACAGCATTAGCGCCAGAGATACATCCCAATCCCAGCTTCTTACCGTGATCTTCAAAGACTTTTCGTGAAATGATGTTAATATTGTCCTTTTCTATATCCCCGTCAAAGGCAAAACTTAGGGTTTCTATATTCTCAAATTTAACGAGGATGTCCTCAAAAAGGCTTTTTGTTAATCTCCCGCATACATGCATGATTGTGTTTTCTGATTTCAGTTCTGGGGTCAAGTATTCATTTATCCATTGAATAATCTCGTTACCGAATTTTCTATAGTTGATGTAGCCTGCACCAAAACCAGGTTCATCAATTTGTACGAGGACATCTCTCTTCTGGAGTTCCTCAGCTATAGGTTTCAAAGCCCTTGATACGTCTGCATAAAGCTCTACATCTATTATACTTGAATATGGGCCTAAATTACCTTTTCCATACGAGACCGAGGTGGTTGCACATGTGAAGCCAAAAGTGATTGGACCTGTTATCGTAATCTTAATCTTGTTGTTTGTTTCTTCTTTCTGTCTCAGATAATTCTTAACTAGTTCTAAATCGTGAAATTTAGAAAATGCGCTGAGTTCTATAGGAGGTTTGATTTCTCCAGTGATACATGATCGATTATCTTTATGTTGTAATCCAGGAAGTACTTCACTAAAATATGCTATCATATCATACCGTTGCTCTCCTGGAGAAATGACATCAATTCCATATTTAAGTTGTAAGTCAATAATTTTCAATATTGAACTCTCTATGTCATTTTTATCAAAATTTGGAAAACTACCAACAACGGCATGTGTTAATCGTTTCATTAAGAATCCCTTCTTTTATTTTCTGTTAACCTGTGTATGTAGTTTAAAAAAGACTGCGGAGCTATTTTTTATTTAATTGCTTAATTGCTGCCCTCAAAAAGTTTTGCTCCTTCAGTCATGTTCGATAATACCATCTCTGCTTTTTCAGGAGAAAGGGCTTTAAGCCCACAATCTGGATGAATGAATTTTATATTATCAAGTCCTATTTTTTTGACCGCAGTGGCGATGTTTGCTTTTACAGTTTCAGGATCGCTTAAAACAGCATTAGCACCCGATATACACCCCAATCCCAGCTTCTTACCGTGATCCTCCAAGACTTTGCGAGAAATGATGTTAATATTGTCCTTTTCAATAGAGCCGTCAAAAGCAAAACTTAGGGTTCCGATATTCTCAAACTTAACAAGAATATCTTCAAAAAGGCGTTTAGGTAAGCGACCACAGACATGCATCACCGTGTTCTCTGGCTGTAGTTCTGAGGTTATCTCATTTATCCATTGAAAAAGTTCTTTTGAGAAATCTTTCCAATTGATATAACCAGCTGAAAGACCTGGCTCATCAATTTGTACTAATGCCCCAATCTTTTGAAATTCATCGGCAATAGCTTTCAAAGCGGTTGAAACGTCCGCGTAAAGTTGCAAATCTTTTACAGTTGAATATGGGCTGCCTTCTAAACCATTTAATCCACATGAGAAGCCTAAAGTGACAGGACCAGTGATTGTCAGTTTGATTTTATTCGTTTTCCTATTTTGTTCGAAATAATTTTTAACAAATATAAAGTCCTTAATCTTCGAGAATGTGGTGAGCTCTTTCGGGGATTTGATTTTTCCAGTGACATATGAGTTGGTGCCTTCATGTTTTAATCCAGGAAGCACTTCACTAAAATATGCGATCATATCATACCGTTGTTCTCCTGGAGAAATGACATCAATCCCATATTTAAGTTGTAAGTCAATAATTTTCAATATTGAACTCTCTATGTCGTTTTCATCAAAATTTGGAAAACTTCCAACAACGGCGTGTGTTAATCGTTTCATTAAGAATGCCTCATCCTTTGGTTATTTGTTAATTGTTTTTATATGTCGTGTAATATCACTATCAGATATAAAAATATTTATGTTTATAACCTTTGCTCATAATCAAATATTTTGGAGGCCGTACTTAAAAAAAGGCGAGAAAAAGCAGAGGAATTGGCTATAATGTTATGCCAAGTAATAAATTTATTAAGAAATAAATAAAGAATGGATGAAACTATCTTATCTTTTCTTCTTGCTCTTTTTGGATTCTTCTTCTTCTACCTCATCAATGTATGAAAGAAAGTCTGAAGTCACCTTTTCTATAAGAGCTATAGTACTATCTCCCTCAGTCTCTTTTGCGTTCTCTGTTTTTTCGTAATTAGAAAGAAACCCTTTGCTCCAATCTTCGTAATCGTCTCTACGATCTAAGTTAGAATACTCTGGAGTGTCATATCGATTGAAAACATTTTTTGACCAGCGCTTTAAAAATCTGTGAAAATCGTCATCATCACTCATATTGCTCACGTTTTAAATGATCAGATATTCTTTCTCATTTTCGCCTCAAATACCTTTCTTATATACTACTTCACCACAATTCTCATTACATTTATGCGATAAAAGATTATTCTCTTTATGTTTGCAATACTCTATAATATAATTTTGAACGCAGGGTGAACTTGAATGACAGAGTTATTGGAGAAAATTCCACCTGAGAAGCGTTGGGCAATAACTGCTAAGTTTCTTATTGGATTTTCCATTTTAAGAGGGTCGAAAACCGTCTTACCTCTTATGGGTAAGGAGGAAGGAATTATAGCGCCTGTTTTGGGGTTTGAAAAGTTTGAAGAGATACTTGCAAAGGTATTCTATGAAGGTGGCAGACGTATCTATCTCAATACTAAACAAATGCTCAACATACCTGTAAACGATGCTGCGGAAGCGGCTAAATTAGGCGCAGTCGTTGAAAATTTGATAAGCGGCCCCGAATGGAAGCGAGAATACATTGAGAAATCCCCACAAAGAGTTGTATGCAGAATAACTAAGTGTCCGTGGTGGGAGAGATATAAGGAGCTTGAGGTAGATCCTGAACTTAGACCTTGCGACGGAGCACATGAAATTCAGAATAGAGAAGGTCTTAAGGCAGTTAATCCCAAGATTACGTTTAAGTTCACGAAAGCAATGCCGAGAGGCGATTCTTATTGTGAGGAAGTCTTCGAATTCAATAAAGAATAGACGATTTGATAAATAGGAGTATTTCTAAGATAACTGTTCTGTGTTGAGTGTCAATCGTTAAAATTCTCAACTCAATTAAAATGCTTAGAGGATTGATAAGCATTAAAAATATTTTATTAAACTAAATATAATCGTAACTTCTTCTCCTTTTTGTTTCTTAAAACGCAATTTACTTCGATCATTTTGTTTTCTTTATTCTTTGCGTAGTTTTCCTCTATACTTGTCTTTTGTAAAGGATAACTATATATATAACTTGTCATATAGTACACAATGCATTGTCATACAATGATGAATATCTTTGCTTAAATAGATATTCATCATTGAAATCATTGACATATGACAAGGCATGAGGCGAGTTCACGCCAAGTGTAAGGGTGTCATTATCTGAAGAGCTATTTGAATGGTTCTCAAAGAATTGTGGCCCCAACGCCTCAAGCGCCGAGGAGGGGCGCTCAATAAGTACCCAGGTTAAGGAAAGGAGTGAACATGATAAAAGATGAGTCTAAAGAACTATTAGAGAAAACCCCAGAAAAAACGCGTTGGGAAATAGCTACAAAAACTTACACTGGATCGGTTGCAGGCTATGATATATTTGTTGGGCAAGCTATGGGTAAGGAAAAGTGGATAGAGCTACATGATAATCTTTGGGGTGAAGGCGGTAAGATGACGTATCCACAAATTAAAGAGGCCTTCAACATCGAAGTAAAAGATGCTCCAAGTGCAGGTACCTTGGTTGGTTTAGTTGCATTACTAGGACAGGGACCTGAATATGAATGGGAAATTACCGAGTCAACGCCAGAAAGACAAGTCTTAAGGATAACTAAATGTCCGTGGTTCAACAGATACACAGAATTTGGCTTGAAGCCCGAGGACATGATTTGTGCTGGTGGCCATATAGCATTCGTGGGAGAGGGAATCAAGGCTGTAAATCCCAAAATAAAACACACACTTACAAAAGCAATGCCATGGGGAGATTCATACTGCGAAGGGGTCTTCGAGTTAGAAGAATAGTAAGCAGTTAAATCCTGTGTGATTTTGAACCTTATATCTTCTCCATTTTTTTTTGGAAATTTCAAAGCGCCGAGGAGGGGCGCTCAATAAGTTCCCAACTTAAAGGAAGGATGAAAAAATGTCTAAAATGTCGAAAGAGGAATTGGAAAAGATTCCAGCTGAGCAGCGATGGGCAATAGCAGGTGCAAACTTCGTTGGAGCGTATACCGCTCTAGGAATGTTTGTTCAACCTCTCTTGGGTAAAGAAAAGATGCAAGAGATAGACAACAATCTATGGGGTGAAGGTGGTAAAATGTCATATCCGATGATCAAAGAGGCCCTCAACATACCCGTGGAGGATGCAATAGGGGGCTATAAAGTAGTCGCGGCTGTAGCAGCTATACAAGCTGGAGGCACATTCGAGGATGAAATGATTGAGGTAACACCTGAAAGAGTTGTATGGAATACAGTCAAATGTCCGTGGTGGGACACAGCTAAACAATTCGGAGAAAAACCTGAAAACATGACGTGCCCTGGTGGTCATCAAGCAATTTGTGAAGCTGGACTTAAAGCGCTTAATCCCAATTTTACCTTTAAACTCACAAAAGCAATGCCAAATGGAGATCCCGTCTGCCAAAATGTCATCGAGTTCAAAAAATAAGCGTAAACAGCAAGTTCTTGTGCGGTCTTGAATCTCATACTCTCAATATTTTTTTTTGAAAATGTCTACGCGCCGAGGAGGGGCGCTCTACAAATACCCAGGGTAAGGAGAGGAGGAAAAAATGGCTGAAGAGATTTTGAAGAAGATACCAGCGGAGAAACAATGGGCAATAGCGTCTAAAACCTTTACCACAACAGCAACAGCTATGAGCATGATGTATGGGGATGTCGTGGGCCCTGAAAAGAACAAAGAGATTTTAATTGCGTTATGGGGTGGAGGCGGTAAAAGTTCGTATCCACGAATGAAGGAAGCCTTCAACATACCAGTAGATGATGCAATTGGAGTGGCTACTTTAGGCAGTGTTACTTCAAAAGTAAGCATGGGACCTGAACTAGAGTCCGAGTTAGTCGAGGCGGCCCCAGAAAGAGCTGTAGTTAGAGTGACGAAGTGTCCGTGGTGGGAAAGATATAAGGAGTTTGGTATAACTGAGGGAGCAATTTGTGATGCAAGTCATACAGCAAATGCTACAGAAGGGGTCAAAGCAGTTAATCCTAAGATAACGTTCAAGATGACGAAGGCATTACCAAGAGGAGATCCATACTGCGAACTGGTGTACGAGTCTAAGTAAGCTTAAACCGTAGGCTTTTGTGTGGAAAATACAAATCCCATACAGTCTCCACATTTTTTTTTGGAAATGTTTAAGCGCCGAGGAGGGGCGCTCTACAAATACCCAGGGTAAGGAGAGGAGGAAAAAATGGCTGAAGAGATTTTAAAGAAGATATCACCTGAAGAGAAATGGGCCTGGACTGCTAATACTCATACCGCAACCCTAGTGATAAGAGGAGAAAATACCCTTGCGCCTCTTATAGGGGCTGAAAAGTACAAAGAGATAAATACCAAGATATATGGTGAAGGTGGTAAGATCCTGTTTCCAATGGTTAAAGAAGCTTACAATATTCCTGTTGAGGATGCCATAGGTGCATCTATATTAGCTACTGTTGTTGGTGAGTTAACTGTAGGGCCTGGATTCGAAGGTGAAACGGTGGAAGAGACCCCAAAGCGAGTTGTTGCTCGAACAACGAAGTGTCCATGGATGGAGAAGTACAAAGAGTATAATGTAAAACCCAAGTATATCCCTTGTGTCGAAGGTCATGAAGCTTGGGGGGACTTAGGAGTCAAGGCAGTAAATCCCAGGCTATCTTTCAAGATGCTGAAGGCAATGCCAAAAGGCGATCCCTACTGTGAATATGTCTTTGAGTTTGAGTGAGCCCATTAAACTGGCTCTAGTGCAGTCTTGACCCTTATATCTTCTCCACTTTTTTTGGAAATGTCTAAATGCCGAGGAGGGGCGTTCTACAAATACCCAACTTAAGGGAGGTGAAAGAGATGGTAGTAAAGATAATCTATACTTGTAATTTCTTACCAGGCAAACAGCAGGAGTACCTTGAGTGGGCTCAGAAAGCGGTGCCGATTTTTTTGGCCCCCGAAGAACTGAAGAAAATGAGTGCTTATCAGAATTGGTTAGGTCACTCGACCCCAATGCGATGGGTAGAGTTTGAGTTTGAGGATATGAAAGCTTATCAAAAGTATTGGGCACGAGAAGAGATTATAAAGGTAAGTGCCGAGTGGGCCAGCATAACAACAAACCAAGAAGCTAAGATATTATTGCTAGTTTATCAGAACTCGCGAGAAGACCCCTCTACTTGTTGGGGGGATGAATCGTGTTACGTGTTCACTTTCACAGTGGTCCCCAACACTTAAATAAGGTGTGGTACCTCTGGTAGTTAGAATTGAGCTGAGGTCACACTCGCCACTTCTCATATTAACCATGCATTCAGGGCAGGAACTGCCCGTAGAGCCTGTTTGACATGTCCCGGTGGGGAATGAATGATTCAGGAAGCCAGCCTACTTGTAGGGTGGTAGTTCACGAAAAGGCGAAATAACAACATGTTCATAAAGAGTGGTTGTTTTTCAACCAATTTTCCTTTTTTTCAAAAAAACAGTAAGTTTGTATGTTTACATTTGTCAAATTATTAGTTTATGTAAACGCAAATTCTTTTAAAGATTAGTCTCAATTAAGAGAAAGAATTTTGATATAACCTGCTGTCGAGTTTTGGTTTTTAATACCTTTACGAAGGTAAAGATTTGCTTTACGTAAACGGATAAACTTATAAGTCATAAGTTGTAGATGAACCAAGAAAAGAGATCTTTTAATTTAATAATGTCTCAATAATTTTTACATTTGTAAACATGACTTTAAAAGAAATGCTATCTATTGGATTGATTGTGATGGATGATCTCATAGTGAATACACAAAACTCAGCAGCGCTTCTGAAAGAGAAGATAGCAGCAAATTTACAGCTTTTCAGAAAAGAGAATTACGATCTTCAAAATGTAACTAGACCCCAACTTTTTGAGGATATCTTTCCTTATGATCAGTTTCCACGAATAATTTTTGATAATGTCCATTGCCCGATAAATTTACCGGAAAAAATCTATATTACTGATACAACGTTTCGTGATGGGCAGCAGGCGCGTCCTCCATTTACGGTTGAACAGATCCTAACCTTATATGATTTCTTACACGAATTGAGCGGTCCAAAGGGAGCAATTCGGATGAGTGAATTTTTTGTGTACTCCCAAAAAGACCAATTGGCAGTTAAGAAGTGTATTGATCGTGATTATGAATATCCAAAAGTAACTGGATGGATTCGTGCGACTAGAAGTGACCTTCAACTTATTAAAGAAATGAAAATTGAGGAAACAGGAATCTTAACGTCTGCATCAGATTATCATATCTTTTTCAAGTTAAACATGACGAGACAAAAAGCTATGGATAAATATCTAAGTATTGTAACATCTGCAATCGAAAGCGGTATAATTCCCCGCTGCCATCTTGAGGATATTACAAGAGCAGATCTCTATGGCTTTGTCCTTCCCTTTGTGCAAGAACTAATGAAACTTGCTGAAAAATATGACATCCCCGTTAAAATCAGAGCATGTGATACTCTGGGGATCGGACTGCCGTTTTCCGAGGTTACACTCCCAAGAAGTGTGCCAAAGATCATTTACAGCCTACAGTGTGAAGGTGGCGTTCCCTCAGAATGGTTAGAATGGCATGGCCATAATGACTTCCATAAGGTTCATAGCAACTCTTTTGCTGCGTGGCTATATGGCGCAGCTAATGTAAATGGGACATTGTTAGGCATAGGGGAACGGACTGGTAATAGTCCAATAGAAGGATTAGTGGCCGAGTTGGCATCGCTCTATCCGAATCACGGCATCAACACAGTAATACTTACTGAGATCGGAGAGTACATGAAATCTATAGGCGTGGACTTTCCTGAAAACTATCCTCTTCTCGGAGATGACATCACAAAAACGCGTGCTGGCGTCCATGCAGATGGAGTAATGAAAAATGAACGTGTATATTCGGCATTTGACCCACAGAAATTACTAAACAGGCCATTTGAAGTTGCTGTAACTGACAAATCAGGCCTTGCAGGTGTTGCGTGTTGGGTTCAATTATATTTCAGAAGTTGCAATATACATTCTGTAGTTGACAAGACCCATCCTGGAGTTAAAAAGATGCACCAATGGGTTACAATGCAATACGAATCAGGTCGAACAACTGCTATTTCTGATCGTGAAATGATAGAGCTAGGCGTTCAATATTTGCCTGACTATTTTTCATCAAATCTCTAAAGGAAAATTAAATAATAATTGAAATAAATGGAGATTGACTCTCTCCATTCTGTTTTTATTGGAGTTGGCAAATGTGGTTGAATTTGACAAACTTGAGTTACCTAAGGAAGGTACTCGCATAACGATCGAAAATGGTGAATTACTCGTACCACACGACCCTATTATTCCATTTATCGAAGGTGACGGGATAGGACGCGAAGTAATCAATATAGCGAGACATATCTTAGACGAAGGAGTAAAAAAGGCATATGGTGGAACTCATCAAATAGTTTGGCTGGAAACATATGCTGGTGGAAAAGCTAAAGAACTATATGGCAAACTACTCCCTGATGATACTATTACAGCAATTGCTCATTTCTTTGTAGGTCTAAAAGGTCCAGTAAGGACTCCAGTCAGTGGTGGATATAGAAGCGTTAACGTACAATTACGACAATCTCTTGATCTTTATGCAAACATTCGACCAATTTTTCATATCGAGGGAGTTCCTACTCCAATCGTTCATCCAGAAACAGTTGATCTCGTCATTTTTCGTGAAAATACGGAGGATTTGTACGGAGGTCTTGAATGGCCTGCCAAAAGCGAACCAGCAAAACAAATTGGCAATTTCTTGTTTCAGCAATTGAAAGTGGAAACTAGAATTGATGCAAGTCTAGGACTTAAAGTAATTAGTGAATATGGTACAAAGCGCATAATGAGGAAAGCCATCCAATATGCCCTCATACACGACAGAAAACGTATTACGCTTGTACATAAGGGCAATATAATGAAATTTACCGAAGGGGCATTTAGAGAGTGGGGATATGAGGTTGCGAAAGAAGAGTTTGGTGACATAACACTTACCGAAAAAGAACTAGAAGAAAAATATAATGGAACGCTTCCTGCTGGAAAGATCGTAGTCAATGACCGGATTACCGATGCTATGTTCCAAGAAATTCTGCTTAGGCCAAAAAACTACGATATTTTGGTTGCACCCAATCTTACTGGTGATTACATGTCTGATGCTGCAGCAGCTCTCATTGGTGGGCTTGGAGTTGCCCCTGGAGTCAACATGGGTGATCATATTGCTGTTTTTGAAGCAATACATGGAACGGCTCCAGACATTGCAGGAAAAAATATCGCAAATCCTAGCTCTGCGATCCTCTCTGGAATACTGATGTTGGAATATTTAGGTTGGCAAAAAGCAGCTAGCACAGTCTTTCAAGCAGTGCGAAAAACTATACAAAATGGAAAAGTAACAGCTGATCTGGCGAGGCTTCTTAAAGGAATCACATCCGTGAGCACAACAGAATTCGCGGATCGTGTTATTGCCAATATGAACTAATAGTTCTATTATTTATTCTTGAATTTTACATTTTAATTTGCCCAGATCTCCTTTTTAATGCTATTTCTTGAAACTAAGTTATTTATACCCGTAATGCTATATGCTGAATTTGCTATTCAACTCAAAAGGTGAGCAGAAAATGGGGGAGACATCAAAAGACTTATTGAAGAGGTTTCCTGCTGAGAAATGCTGGGCACTGACAACCAAAATACTACAAGGTCTATTAGTATTAAGCGGTTCAAAGAACTTACCGGCTATTTTAGGTACGGAGGATGGTTTCATCTCGCCTGTCCGGGGTTGGGAAAAGCATGAGGAAGTAACCCCTAAGATATATGGTGAAATCGCCAGGAAATTTTTTCCATGGGTCGAAAAAATGTTTAGCATACCGGTAGAAGATATAATAGGAGTTACAAAACTATATATTGTTGCTACAACATTTCTTATGGGTCCTGAGTTTACGACTGAAATAATCGAGACAACCAAAGAAAAAATAAAAATCCGAGTTCCTACGTGTGGATGGACGGAACGGTTTAACGAACATAAGGTACCTATTGAGTTTAGGATTTGCTATCCTGCCCATAACTCATGGGCTGAAGAAGGGTTGAAGGCAATTAATCCTAAGATAATTCACAAGTTCACTAAATCAATGGGAAAAGGAGACCCATTTTGTGAAATAATAATCCAGTTTAAAGAAGAGTAAACAATAAAACAACTAGAAGGAGAATGAAAAATGGGGGGGTTATTGGATAAGATTCAATGTGAAAAGTGTTGGGAATTAACCGCTAAAACGCTCATCAGATTTATAGTATTACAAGGCGATAAACTCATTGCTCCTCTTTTAGGAAGAGGTGAAGGTGTCATTGCCCCTGTTATGGGCAAGGAAAAATGGTTAGAGATAAACGAGAAGGTATTTGGCGAAGGTGGTAAGCAACTTTATCCATGGATTAAAGAAGCCTTTAATATTCCAGTCGAAGATGTAATCGGAGCAGTTAACTTAGTCATAGTCGGTGAAACACTAATGGGTGGAGGTTTGATCAAGCATAAATTAGTCGCGACAACCCCAGAAAGGGCCGTACTCAAAATAACAAAGTGTCCGTGGTGGGAGGGTTATGAAGAATTTGAAGTAGACCCTGAGCTTAGAGCTTGCGACCCTGGTCATCCAATTATGATTGAAGAGGCGTTCAAGATAATTAATCCTAAGATATCTTACACGCTCACAAAGGCATTACCCCGAGGGGATCCTTACTGTGAGGAAGTCTTCGAGTTTAAGGAAGAGTAGACTTAAAATTAAGAAGGTGAACCCGTATGGCTGAGTTAAAGAAGAAGTTCACAACTAAGGCATTATTAGAGCAAATTCCAGCTGAAAAGGGTTGGGAAATAACCGCTCAAGCACTCACTAGATTAGTAGTTTTGAGAATACATACGGCCAGACCCGTTCTGGGGGTTGGTGAGGGGATCATTTCACCTATTTGGGGTTTGGAAAAGTATCTAGAGATAAACACAAAGATTTTTGGCGAAGGTGGTAAGAAATTGTTTCGAATGGCTAAAGAGATGTTTGACATAAAAGTAAATGATTCTATAGACGCTGCTAATTTAAGCATCGTAGCTGCACAATTACTATGCGGTCCTGAGCAGAAAACTGAAATAGTAGAGGCAACTCCAGAAAAAACTGTAGTCAGATGGAGTAAATGTGCTTTTTTCGAGAGGTACAAAGAGCACGAGATAAATCTTGAGCTTACAGGTTGCCGTTATGGTTGCCCAAAGTGGGCTGAAGAGGGACTCAAGGCAACGAATCCTATGATAACTTGCAAGCCTAGGAGGCAAATGCCAACAGGTGACCCTTACTGCGAATATATCTACGAGTTTAAGGAAGAATAAGTTTTTGGAAATAGTCATCCAGCACTCAGAATCGCATCGATTTTTTCACTAACGTCTTTGGTTTTATCAGTTAATGGTTTTAATTGAATATCCTGTACAGATCTCACGCCATCTATTCCAAGTTTTACTGCCCACGCAATTTGTTCTTGCTCAAAGATTTTACCTTGGGAAACTTCAGGTGTTGTCCCGTATGATCGTAATAATGCCACACCAACCGCGTCAATAGCTATACGATCTGTTCCTGCTATTAAAAGCCCTGGTTGTATTAACTCGCCTATCTCTGGTCCTTGATTCTTAAAACCTGAAATCGCATCAAGAAGCACTAAAGCAGGTGTATACGCTTCGTTAATTTCGGCTATCAATATCCTCTGTGCTTTTACCATCCTCTGCACTTTTGAGTGATGTAACTCCGCCATATAATCATACCTATCCCATGGATTCCTCTTAGCAATCATACCGACGGAATTTTTGAGAGATAACGTAAAATGCCCACCAAATCGATGAGTTTTCAAATTACATGTCTGAATGATTTTATCTGCTTCTTTGAAGACGTTGGCAATGAGAAATCCTCGCTTCCAGGAGCTTTTTTTGTCTTCTTTTTGAATTTTTGTAAATTTTTCGTAAGAGAGCATATCCAAATTGACCAACCGAAACCCGAGTTCATCAGCTAAATCTTCCACTCCCATCTTCATAAGCACGGACCATGTCACTCCCATCCCAGAGCGTGCTCCTAGATTAATTTCTTTTGCACCTTCTTTTTGTAAACGTGTGACAAGAGTTCTCAGCGTGTCGATATGGGTTGATGCAGGATACGGATCTGCACTGTTATAATTTGCTTTTAACGCGATATTCTTATCCCTTATCTCTAAGGAATATTGATCAAGAAGTGCATTAATCCCTTCTACTCTATCCTCTGTTTTGATCAAAAATACGTCTGTTTTCACATTTATTCTCTCCTATCTAGATGTTTTATTGAAGAGTTCAACAATTATAAGTATCGAATTAGGTAATAGCAGTCTATTATGAAAGGAACGGTAGGACTTTTGTCTCTTTAAAGTATTCCTTTGTAGAACCCACCATCGACTTGAATAGCAGTTCCTGTAATATTACTCGCTTTTTCGGAGGCAAGGAATACAACAAGATTCGCAAATTCTTCTGGAGTCCCTAAACGTCCTAAAGGAATTGCATCAGTCCAACCACGTTTTGCATCTTCCTCTGATATGCCTTCTCTTTCAACACGTGCCTTTACTAAATTTTCTAAACGTTCTGTGGCAGTAGCTCCTGGGCAGACCGCATTAACAAGGATATTGTCAGGTCCTAATTCGTTGGCTAGTGTTTTTGATAAACCTATAACCCCTGCTCGCAATGAGTTTGATAATACCAGGTTTTCCAACGGCTGTTTAACAGAAATAGAGGTCGAATGAATAATCCGTCCGCCTCCCCGCCTCTGCATATACGGAATCACTTCTTTGCACAACCTCACAACGCTCAGCAAATTTAATTCAAATGCATTTTTCCAATCTTCATCATTAAACTCCATAAACTGGCCTGGTGGGGGGCCACCAGCATTAGTGAAGAGGATATCAATGCGTGCAAATTTTGTTATCGTGTCTTTGACTAGGTTTTTGATGTCTTCAGCCTTAGTTAAGTCAGTAACAACAGAAAGGACTTCTGTGCCAGTAGCATTCCGTATTTCTTCAGCAGTTTTCTCAAGAGTGTTTTTATCTCTGGCACATATGACCACTTTCGCTCCTTCTCTTGCTAATTCAAAAGCAACTGCCTTTCCGAGACCTTTACTTGATGCTGTAACTAGTGCAACCTTATTTTTCAATTCTAAATCCATAAAAAGTCACCCTTCGTTAAATAGTTCAAAAATATGTGTGACATAAGTTAAAAAGATGAAGTATTGAGGTAATTGCATTATCCCACCAAAGGAAACTTCTTCACTTCAGTGGTACATTTTTAACTATTATGAAAAGTTCTTAGTCATTCTCAGTTTCTTCTGTTTCTTTTGCTTCTTCAATTCTTCTATCTTTCATCAAACTAACGTTAGCAATAGCTTGTGCCCGTCCAGCAGGATGGTCAAGTAGTTCTGGATGTTCTTCAAGATATTCGTCAACTTCTTCTGACGTTACCACACTAACCGATGTTCTACGCTCTTGTTCTTCTGTCACAAACTGTTCCTTTGCTACTTCAGTGATGGCATGTTCTCCAAGAATAATAAAATCGTTTATCTCGTCTATTTGAGAAAAATTAACCAGTTCTTCAAAATCACAATGAAAAGCAAGTTGTCCATCATAAAGCAAGACGAGGAAGTATTTATGCAAAGGAGAGTTACAATGCCCGTCACAAGTGCGAATACTGACAACTGGGGAGCCATATATTCTCTCACTCGAACGAAAAGCGTTTAATAGTTGTTCGTTAGAGAATATTTCGGAAGAAATTTGGATGATTTCCCAGCCTAGAAGTGCATTTCCCTCTTTTTCATCTTGAAGCATCGCGAATTCTCCAAGTTGGGGAAAATCTTTTCTTTCTATCTGAGAGAACGCTTGAAGTTCATCATAACTGCAATGAAAAAAACATTCACCGTCAAAAAATTCAACGAGAAATTCCTGATGCATAGGAGAGTCGCAAACTTCCTCATCACATGGCCCAATCATAACAAAGGGCGTGCCCCAAGCCCATCCAGGCTTTGTACCTGTTTGCTCATCAAGAAGTTCTTTTGAAATTTCGCAAATCGCGCGCCCAAGATCTCTAAGCATTCGTTGCATTTCTCTTTCTTTCTGTCGTCTTTCTCTCTCTATACGTTGTTTTTTACTTTCTCTTCGTCTAGTATGTTTCTTTTTTTTGGTTTTGGGCTTTCTTTTTTTCTTGGGTTTTGTCACCATAATCACCTCAAGAAAATAAAACCAACGCAATTAATTCTGATTCAATTATATTTGGTACAAAAAATATAATAAATGCCACATATCCATCTTCCAACAAGAAGGTGATTTTCTTGCAGAGGATTGATAAAGAGAGTTCTCAAGCAATTTTTGATCTCGCCGACAAAAATAAACAAAAAATTGTGAATCTATTAGTAGACTTAATTCGAATCCAAACCCCGTACCCCCTGGACTCAATTATGAAAAGGCAATTGAGTTCTTATCCCCACAATTTGAATCATTTGGATTCACTTGTACAAAACATGTTATGCCAGAGAATACTTTTTTGGAGAAACAAAAATCCACTAATCAATTACTTGATGGTCCTCGCATTAATCTTCAAGCTGAAAAAAAATCCGGAAAGAAACCTGGTCTTGTTCTTTATGCACATGTTGATGTTGTTCCCGTACAGGAAGAGAGTTGGACAGTTCCTCCGTGGGAGGGTGTGATCAAAGACGGAAAAATGTATGGTAGAGGAACGTCAGACTGTAAATCGTCGATAGCTGCAATCCTTGGTGCATTGGAAACAATTTCAGCGTTAAAGCTTGATCTAGCCTTTGATTTAAACATCCTAATTACCACCGATGAAGAAGTAGGACCATATTCTGGTTTATGCTGGCTTGCAGACATGGATGTGGTCTGGGGAGATTATTTCTTCTGTCTGGATGGAAGTTCAGATACATTAGGGATTGGTGCCAATGGAATGCTCGAATGGATGGTTGAGGTCCATGGAAAATCGGTGCATAGCGGCATTAGTTTTCTTGGACAAAACGCGATCGAACAAACAAACCTCATCATTAGCGGATTTTTAGAACTTAAAAATGAAATAGAAAAAAGAAGATCGGTTATGCCCAGTTCTCCTGAGATACAGAATCAAACAGGAGGCAAACGAGCAAATATTAGTCCAGTACTAAACGTAACAATGATTAATAGCGGGGTAAAAGTCAATATCGTTCCAGATAAGTGTGTAATTAAAGGAGACAGGCGATATATCCCGGAGGAAAATATAGATGACGTAATAAAAGAACTGGAGGATAAACTCGCTGAAATAAAGAATGCACATCCCGAACTTAGTTATGAACTTAAAACTCGTAAGATTTACGGGGGGTATTCTACCGAACCGACACATTCATGGGTTTCATTTGTAAAAAACATTATCAGCTATATTAAAGATGAAGAGCCTCCAATAGCTGGAGCGCAGGGTAGTATTGATGTTGGATGTGTCATGGAAAAACGCAAGATACCCCAATGTGCGTTTGGCGCCGGGACTACGCTTGAATCGAGAATTCATGGACATGATGAAAATATTCTTGTGAGCGATCTGTTAGATTTGACGAAGGTAATCGCTCTTGTTATCACAAATCCTCTGGATTAGATCGTCTATGGGAAGAAACCTCTCAATTGAATTGCTTTTGCCAGGCGTTCTACAGCTTTACAGTAGGCGGCGCTCCTCATTGTGATTTCATCCGTTGTCGCGAGTTTCAAAACTTCATTATATGCTTTTAATATAACAGCTTCAAGTTCCTTATTTACTTGCGCTTCTGGCCATAAATATGCTTGCGTATCTTGCACCCACTCAAAGTAAGATGCAATAACTCCACCAGCATTTGCGAGTACATCAGGTACAACGAAGATACCCTTCTCAGCGCAGATCTTATCTGCATTTGGCGTTGTAGGACCGTTGGCTGCCTCAACAACCACCTTCGCGTTTATTGAGTCTGCGTTTCTCTCTGTTATTTGATCCTCAAGTGCAGCTGGCACTAAGATGTCTACTTCTGATTCAAATAATGCTTTATTTGCTTCACTTGCATCTTCAATAAAATCTGTACCTTTGAATTCAGACCAAGGCTGTTCATCATAAAAGTGCTGAAAGAGTTGTGGAATATTTAATCCGTTCTTATCGAAATGTCCTCCATCGACTGATGTCACACCTACTATCTTATACCCCATCTCGTAAAGAAATTTGGCAAGCCAAGATCCCACGTTTCCAAATCCCTGGATAACTACAGATGGATGATTTCGGATTCCTAAGTGTTCCATAGTTTTTTGAGTTACAGTTGCTACACCCTTGCCTGTCGCATATTTTCTACCTAATGATCCTCCAAGCTCTACGGG
>NZ_JAHPYX010000023.1:0-6965 GCF_019058535.1 Candidatus Borrarchaeum sp. | reverse complement strand
TCACTAATTCGTACAGATGTCAATTTTATCGTTTTCTCTAGAGCACCCAGTTTCGCGATTTCGAAAAGCATGAAAAATTCTGAGGTTTTTATTTTGTCCACGAATTTCATTTAACTTACCAGCAATTTTACCTGTTGAATTAACTGATTAAGTTTATACTGAAAAGTTCTGCAATTTTGTTACCGGAAATAACAAGCTATTCTTAACGAACTATGTATTATTTCTTAATAGTTAATCTTTAACTTTATCGGCGGGAAATCTCCTTCCGAGAGGGAGGGGATGAAAGTTGATGTCTTTTTATAGTTACTTGAACCCTCTATATATGGTACCATGAGTGTACCCGTAATGCCCGACTGGGTGGAGGTATATCCTCCTGTAAGCGACCAGTCAGCACGTGACAGGGCTAAACGTAAGGATGTCCGTGTATGAGGTCTTATCCAGCTTGGCAAGATATTCCCCTTGTTGTTTACAGTTTGCTAACCTGTCGGTCAGGCAGGTAATAGATCAATAGCATCCTGCAGGCAGATAAAGAAGGGGCAGGATAAGGGTGAGCAGCGTGTGCAACCTGGTAAGTTTCCGTAAGCCCATAAGTGTAGTGACAGTGGCGAAGCGTCGCCTCCCGTGAGAGAGCGAGAACTGCAGTGGAAAGCTGGAAGCCCCAACCGAAAGGGTGGGGAGGATGTCACTGTAAATCTCTTGAATTTTCAGTTTTAAAATATAGAAAATGAAAAGCGCTGGTTTTTTATATACATTTTTTAATAGCGTGTGAGTTGACGCAATATGCAAAGCGAGAATGGAGATCCATGGTCGAAATTAGATCGTCTTCAAAGTCTTCCTACTTTGTTAACAGATACATTAACAGATACAATGATTTTTATCTTCCGATTGGGTTGGATGGTTGGCGGTTTTGTCTTTGCTATTGGACTCATATGTTACATGTCAGGCATCGATGAAAGGAATGGCAAGAAAATGATATTCGGTGGATTCTTATTGTTTATGCTATTTCTTTACTTGGATACTGGTATCTGGATTAGCCTCTTTGTATAAAAAACTCTTCTTCGTTAATAATGAGAGGTGCTCTTATTTCATAGTTCCCACAAATTATCTCTGACTCATTTTTTTACTTTTTAATTATATTTAGCAAATCCTCGTAGATTTCTTTCTCGTTATCTCGATCTGTCGATCGATATAGTTTTTCAACTATTAACTCAGGCGTGCTCTTAGCTAAATGATTAAATTTTGGTGTTCGCTCAACAATGAGTTCAAGGTTTTCATCTAATCCACTTGCTTCAATACCGTCAATTCTAATAAGATCTTTAATAGTTTGAGATATTTCACCAGCTAAATGACTTACAAAGACTGCACAGCATTTTTCATTTTTATAAAGCATTTCTAAAATGCCACCAATAACCTTTGCGCCAGCTCCAGGTTCCGTTATCGATTCAAATTCATCAACTAGAATAAGTTTGCTTTGAGGGCTAAGTATAACCTCTGCAAATCTTTTTAATGTGGATTCAAAAGCCCCAGCACTAAGTATTCCAACAGATTTTGAAAAATAATAGATTTCTTCAAAAACAGACGAGAAAGCAGCACTAGTAGGGACAGGTAGTCCCATTTGTGCCAAAATGGCAATTTGACCGATCAACTGAAGTGTACATGACTTACCTCCAGAGTTTGCACCACTTAAAACGGCAATTCGCTGTTGATTAGTCCCTTCTAGAGCAAGAGGCACATTGCCAATAATATAATCAATGGGTATTACTCTTCCTTTACCCTCAAGTTCTTCATTCTTTAGAAATAGGTTTACACCTTTTTGGAAACCAATTCCTGTGTGTATTGTATCAATTGTAGGCGATAATAACTGATATTCTTTAGAAAATCTTCCTATAGCAAAGAATAAATCAAAGTCAAGTAGAGTCTCTACAATTTGCTGAATAAAGGAGATATGAATTTTGCCTTTGTTAGCAAGTTCTTTTAGAAGTTGATACTTTCGTGCAACAAATTTCTTTCGAATATTATCAATGATTTGTCTTCTCTTTTTTTGATTAATTTCGATGGGATACATCAATTCTCTTGGAAAGAGATTGTCTAGCCACTCAACTTCTTCATCTTTGAAATTTAGTTGATTACAGAGTTTATCTTCAGCTTCTTGGATAATGTCAGTCATTAAATCGCTGATATTATCTTTTAAATAATGTTGGAATTGTTGAGGGGATCCTGTTTCTGAACCAAAAGCCTTGATTAGGTTAAGAATCTCATTGCCTTCTATTGTTAGAGAACTTTGTGAAAGTTTATCTACAAGTTCTTTATTAATCCAAAGTTCGATATCGGAAACGAGCCCATCAAAATCCCTTAATATAGATCTTAAACGATCCAATTCAGGATCATATTCATCTGCTATTTCACCATTAGGCTTGATATTCTTCATAATAGCCTTAATGGTGCTAGTCGATTGAATTTCAACTTGATTTACGATTTCTCTTAATTTATCATTAGATGAACTCCAAAATAATTCAACCAAGTCAAAAGCAGCCAGAATGACATCATAATTAATGGAATAAAAGAAGAGAGTTTTCTCTGGAAGTAATTCATCTTCAGAAATACTTTTGGAAACTATTTCTACATTTGAGCCTTTATCAAGAAAATCAAGTTCATGCTTGTGAGCGATATAAATGATATAATCATAAGTTTGAATATAGTCCAGAGATTCCTGAGGTGAATCCACGAAACTAATATTATATACGTCATTAATTTCGTGCGTAATCAATCGTTCATAGGTTTCCTTATCATCAGTTAAGAGGACACGATCTGTAATTCGAGTTTTATATTCTTGTATTTCAATTGGTTTCATTCTTGAGAGAAAGCTACAGATTCGACTTATATCTTCTTCCCCAAGTTCTTCTATTAATTCTTTAGCATTTAGAAAGGTCTTTTGACGCTCCTTTATTTTATCAATGTGAGTAGGTGGTAATGGGAATAAGAGGGCCATTTTGTGTTTTGAAAATGAAGTATTGGCATATGGACGGATGAGATCTAGTATTTGTGTATAGATTTTTCTAATATCTTCAGTTACCAAGACTGTTTCAAGCCTTATACCCTCAAGTAAATCATAGGCTGACATGACGATGGACATTGCTAACTTGCTACCCAATAGCGGAATTGAAGTTAAACGGGCAATATCTGCATTGACGATTGCACGAAGGGCGGCTTCTTCTGATCCAAAATGGCTAAGAAGTTTTTGTTTTAATTTTGGACCAATTTTTGGAATATCGTCTAAAGATATTTGTGATATGGATTTACTATCGATCATTCTAAATCACGTTAAAGAGAAAATCTTTAAGCAATATATGATTTGTCGGAATTACTTTGTGAGTTTTGGATACTGCAAACTTAAGTTAGTATTGATTTACACGTTAAGTTCTAGATTTATTAAAGAAATCGCTTTTATTATAAATGAATACAGAAAGCAAATTCTTGTTAAATAATTTTTTAAAAACTATAAATTTTCAACTAAAAATAATTTGCATAACTTCGTTAAACTTTATCTCATTCATAATTTAAACTACTTAGAGAGTAGATCAGTAACACGTTTTGCATAGGCCCTCAATACTCTCACAGAGAGTCCAAGGCTTGTTGCCTCACGGCCAGCGCCAATAAGTACAAACTTTCCTGCATCTGTTAAGATTATATAGCCTGATTTTCCTCTTACTATTACTTCAGACAGTTTTTCAAACCCCATTTTATCAACAGCCATTTCTCCAGTACTTAATATGGCTGCTGATATAGCAGATAAGAGATCAGAGTCCACCTTTCCTGCAGCAAAAAAGGCAAGATGTAATCCCTCTTTGGTGATAACAGCAATCGCCTCAAGCTCTGCATAATTTACGACTTCTCTTAAGATTTCAGTTAAATCACGTTGCTTTTTTGGACTAAGTTTAAACACAGAAGCGCCTCCGTATCGTAGGAAAATCTTTTTTTAAATAATATATCTTAGAATCTAAATAGATTTTTGTATATTTAGTCTTTTTTATGCAACTCCTAAAAAGGATTATTAACAACATCTTTCAATTTTTATCTTTAAAGTATTTGCGCCGCTTTCATGCTAAAAAATACCAGAGGAGTGCAAAAAAATAGATTTTAGATCCGTCATATATTACATTCGCTAATCTCTGTAGACTACGTAGGTTCTATCTAACGAACTATTTGTTCAATCAAATAGATATTCTTTTTTAAAAATACTTATAAGATCAAATAACATTATTAATAAAAATGAACAGATTTTGAAATTACTTGATTGAGTCCCTGAAGGAAAAGAGTTTCTTGGAGGATTTAAATGACTGAATGTATTCTTCAAACATGTCCTGAATGTAGAGGTAAAATAGTACTAAACAGAGGGCTCTATGTTTGTGAAAAATGTGGTCTAGTGGCTGATATCCAGTATGTACCTCAGGACTATATCATTTCGGTAAGAACAGATAGAAACGAGTTATCAAAACAATATGTCAGCCCAGGCAATAGAATAGATATTATTGATGGGATAGGTAGTTACATCGGCAATTTTAAGGAAAAAAATACAAGAGATCATCAGGGAAATTTACTTACAAAGGAAAAAGAACTCTATTTCAGGAAATTAAACCGAATTTACAATTTTAGAGCACGTATACGTCATAAGGAGTCCCAGTACAGAGTATTAAAATCATTAAATCGTGCAGTTACCTTGCTTCAGTTATCTGATAAAACAAAACAGAGAGCCGCTTATATTTATAGAAAGAGCCTTAAAAACGCTGACCACAAAGAAGTTTCAACTCATCCTGTCTTAATGGTTGCAGCACTTTTCATAGCCATCCGTGAAATGCGAGTACCTATTACACTACAAGAAGTTGTAACTGCATTTAGACAACTTGGACATAGAATTCCTATTAATAAAGTAATGCGTATTATTGAGATGTTGAAAAAAACTCCAGGAATTGAATTAAAAAGAAGGAAAAGCGAAGATTATATCCCTCGACTTGTTAGCAAGATTGTTAGACACCCTGAGGTCGCACTGCGCATTAAGCGTCGGTTATGGTCTCCTTCAGAGTATCAAACATATCTTATGAAAACGGCATACATGCTTTTAGAAAGTATCACTGCAGAACAACGCGGCGGTAGACATCCATACATCTTTGCAGCCTCAGTGATTTATGGTGCTGATTTATTGATTGCGAAACAGAGTAAAAGACGATCTGTCCTCACTCAAAAATTATTGGCAAAAATATTAAATGTCGCCGAATACAGTGTCCGCGATCATTATTGCACTTTATTGAAAAAATATGTCAAAGGTCAACAAGAAACCCCCATAATTATGTAAGGTACTTTCGTTTGGCATATTTGTAAAGGTAATTTAGTCCTGATTGGGAAAATATCTTCTCAATAACCTTAGCGGTTTTTTTTTCTTTGATAGTTTTTCTTAATTCTGCTGGTGCAGATTTATACACCCATGCGTTATGAATTCCTCTCAATTGTAATCCACGGACTCCTCTTACTTTAAGGTTATCAAATTCTAAATAATGGCAGATAGGGCATCCACAATTTTCATTGAGAAATGCTTCTTCATCTAATATTTTATGTGCTGAAGGCCGCTTTCTTTTCTTTGTATTAGATGCAATTGCACGAGGTCCTGTATGTTGCAAATGTATACTTCCAAACCGTGCATTATGTAGGTGTGCAGATGTATCTACACTATCGGCACCTAGGAGAAACAAAAGAAAAGCAACAAGATACGAAACACCAAAGAAATGAATAAAGACGTCGGGGTACTTTTTTCTTATAGTGATGAGTAAATCGACTAAACTTTTTCGATCAGAGTACATTAAAATCGGCACGAAACTGCCAATTGCAAGAAAGGCTGTGTTTTCTAAATTATTTATTTGGTCGATGAGATATTTTTCATTGTATCCATGGATCACTGGAATGAAATCATTCGGATAATGCTTCCTCCAATATTCATTGCTCCTTGAAGTCTTCTCAATATTCTTATCGATTTCATCATTCTTCATTTTAGGAGTTAATGGGTAATCTAATGGTATAGCGATATCTGGCTTGCTTGTCTCTTGGATTTGAATAATTGTCTTTCGATCAATATTTCTTTTGAATCGTTGAATCTGATAGCCACCTGAGTCCATCATTAGTACGCCATTAAAACCCAAGATTTTACGAACACGAACAAAATCAATTTTTTGGACTGATAGGTCATAAGCATTAAGCAATATACTCTCAACATCGAAATAGTGCCAAGATAGAGGGTTTCCTCGATTCAATGAATGTCCAAGGAATATACATGGACTCTGTAATATTTTTCCATTAACATGCAAAGTTCCACTTCTTGCCCATCCATCCATATCGTGAACTTGAAACTTCACGTTCCAGCGCCTCTCTTACGAATTAACTTAAACAAATGAACATTTTTTCTTATATATTTACTTGAACAAAGCAAGAAAGCACCACAGCTTCAGCTTGGTGATGAATTGCGGTAGGTGTGTATGTTCACTTTCATTAAGGGGTCTGTCTAATACTTTAATAGTGGTGTGCCTCTTATACTAAGATGACTAGCGAGTGAAAGGCTGGGATCGCTACCTCCAACACTAAGACTTTTGGTAGTGTCACAGTTCAGAGCATGCTATCAGCCGCATTCCGAAGGAGGGATCACACGCACACTTGAAGTAAAGGTGCATACTCCATTAGACTGCGATTAAAGTGGATCGGTGGTTTCCTTCTACCAAAACCTGTTCGCGTTGCGGTAATATCCGGGAAATCGGGTTGGATGAACGAGTCTATGTCTGTGAGGTCTGTGGGTTAGTGATGGACAGAGACCATAATGCCAGTGTGAATATCGAGACCGAAGGATTAAACCAACACGTGGTTGTACCTACGGGACGTAGGGATGTTAAGCCTGTGGAGACTGAATCCTCTACTGTGGTATCACT
>NZ_JAHPYX010000241.1:0-4805 GCF_019058535.1 Candidatus Borrarchaeum sp. | reverse complement strand
CACACCTTATTTAAGTGTTGGGGACCACTGTGAAAGTGAACACGTAACACGATTCATCCCCCCAACAAGTAGAGGGGTCTTCTCGCGAGTTCTGATAAAGAAAGAGTCAAAGAATGGAAAAAATTATTGGTCAAGGGGACCGCGTATGATCTACGTAGGTTGCGTTGGCGATGTACATTCACCTAAAAATTTACCTGAATTTGTTTCTGCTATGAAAAAGCTCAAAGATAAGTCTTTTGATTTATTTATACTTGCGGGAGACACAATTCATAAGGGTTTTCTCAAAGGTTTCAATTTAGTCGTTGAAGTACTGAATGAATACATTAGTTGCCCAATTGTAGTGTGCTTTGGGAACGAAGAGTATTTCCAATTAGAAGAAAAGTTCTTTTCACAATTTGGGGAATATGTCTCATTCTTGAATGATTCTTCATCAGTTTTTCACATTAAAGGAAAAAAGATCGGCGTTATTGGGACACGGGGCGTGCTTGACACACCAACTAGATGGCAGGCTACAAACATTCCAAATATTCTCGGAATTTATGAAAACCGTCTTAATGTTATTGATAAATTGCTCAATGATTTAGAATCTCAGAAATTATCGAAAGAAATTGACTATTCAATTATGGTATCACATTATGCAGTTGGCTACTCACTTCTATTTGGTGAAAAAGAGCAGGTATATCCGCTGTTAGGTTCGAAAAGAATGGAAAATATACTCTTAGGACACAAAAATCTTCCAACAGTAGTCATACATGCACATGCTCATAATGCAAAGAAATTTCGCACAGAATTAGGACCACATATTTTGTTTAATGTGTCTTTTCCTGCTACTCATTCAATTACGTGCTTTTCTTTGCCACTTTCAAGACAGTTACTACTAACTGAATTTTGAGTTTGAACTACTTGGATTTCACTACGCGAATGTTTTGCCATGGATTTAAAGTTTCATTTTTCGCTTCCTTGCGGTAGAATATCTAATTTTTTAAAGAAATGCGTAGCTGTATTAGTCAAAGGATAGTTAGATAGTTCATCAAAGTGTACCCACCGAGTATCCAGAGATTCTGTCGACAGAATAAATTTATTTTCATGTCCAAGAGGCCTAGCTAAAAAGCCAATGAGAACATAATGAAACCTTACACCCTGTTCATCATGCGTGATACTGTCAATTACATCAATTACTTTTTCAAGTCTGACTTTAAGCCCAGTCTCTTCTTCGACTTCTCTGATCGCGCTATCTTCAAATTTTTCACCTAACTCTATTAAACCGCCAGGGACAGAATAAAAACCAGCTTTTGGATCATGAGCACGTTTCATTAGAAGAACATTTTCGTTTTGAGTAATTACAATACTTACTGCAGCAAAAGGGCGATCTGGATATTCCCGTTGCACATCAATGCTTCCCTTAAGAATCAATTATACCAGTTCTGCATAAAAAAATAAAATGCTTTTAGAGGAAATCAAATAATTTTTGTAAAGTGGATGGTGGACCGAGCGGGAATTCCAGGCTTGGATAAGATCCATGTCCTTTGAACCCGCGGCCTCCGCGGTGCGAGCGCGGCGCTCTTCCAAACTGAGCTATCGGCCCACTTTTTAAGATTAGTTCTGGATTTTTTTACCGATTCAGAGTCACTGCAAGAGACTGTGAACTACCACCCTACAAGTAGGCTGGCTTCCTGAATCATCCATTCCCCAACGGGACATGTCAAACAGGCTCTACGGGCAGTTCCTGCCCTGAACGCGATGTGAAGTTAAGGTGAGAACTGGCGAGTGTCACCTCAGCTCAATTCTACTTACGATCTATGCGAATCAGTACTTAAAGGTTAGGGAGTATGGTGAAAGTGAAAACAGTAACGCATTTCATCCCCCCAACACATTAAGGGGTCTTCTTGCGGCGACGTGATAAAAATATATCGACGCTTGTCTCTACTCTTCTGGATAGAATCTATAAAAAAAACTTTGGAAAAACAATTTAATCTAGGAGTTCTTCTTACCTCGCCAGTCAGATGTGTATTCAAAGGAGCGATTAGCAATTGCCCCAGTATTATAATGAGATTATAATAATGATTGCTTTAACAGTCTCCTATGACTTATACTCTAAACTCGTTTGAGGTAAGCCGCTTTTTGAAACAACTCATGTACTCTAAGTATACTATCATGAGAAGTTAGTAATCAAGTATTTGTCACATCTCTATTTAAATGTAGTTGAATGAACGAATTCGTACGCTTTTGGGAAATCGTCGATAAGCACCCAAATATCAATTTTCTTTTGAGATAGACTCTAAGCCGACAAAAAACTCTTTAAAAAGAAGTTGCTAAAACTAGCAAGAATTTTTGTTGGTTAAGTTAACAAAAAAATTTCAAAGACGCGTAATATGTAACATTATAACTATAAGATTTCACCATCTTGTGAGGATCTGTCTATATCAGTTATTCAATTCGAAAGGTTCATTAAACAAATTGCCTGAGAAATATCTTGAAGACTAAACAGAACTCACAATATATGACTCACAAGGATGATATTAACTTGTCATTAGCCTCATTTCTTCATATCAAGTTCAATTTATTAACCGTTCTATGTATTATAGGTGTATAAAACATTGATCTTTAACTTTCTGGCTCTATCCGATTTGAAACTGACAAAAGGGTGAATATAATTGGCGATAATAAGAGATATTGGGCGCCTCAACAAAATTTCAAGGACATTAGTCAAACATGGTTTCGGCGCTTTTATAGACGGTATTTCATCACATTTTCCGTCTATAAGCAAACCAACAAAAGAAGAAATTCGTGAAGGTGAATTATCAAAGCAAGAGAGACGTGCAATTCGAGTAAGGAAAGTTATTGAAGACTTGGGTCCTACGTTTATCAAATTGGGGCAACTTATGTCAACAAGACCCGATTTGGTTCCCGATGAGTGGATCAAAGAATTTGAAAAGCTGCAGGACGAAGTTCCTCCATTTTCTTATGAAGAAGCAAAAGAAATCATTGAAAGTGAGTTAGGCAGACCTCTTAAAGATGTATTCAAGATTATAGATCGTAAACCAATTGCTGCAGGTTCTCTAGCTCAAGTTCATAAAGCAGAACTCAAAGATGGAACAACCGTAGCCATTAAGGTTCAAAGACCTGAAATCCAAAAAATCGTTGCCGCAGATATTCGTCTTATGTATGAATTTGCAAAATCTGCTGAAAAACATTTGCGTATTAGTGAACTCTACGATCCTGTAGGTATTATTAGTGAGTTTGAGTACACCATGATGCGCGAACTGGACTTCCTTAACGAAGCTGCTAATACAGAGAAGTTACATAAGTACTTTGATGATAATCCCAATGTTCAGATTTCAAAAATATATTCCAAATACACAAGTAAACGTGTCCTTGTCGAAGAGTTTATTTACGGCACTCCTCTTTCAAAACTAATTGAAGAAAAAAAACTCGATGTTCAACGAGGAAAGTTAATCGTTAAGAACCTTGTCGATGCTTATATGAAACAGATTTTCGATTTCAGATTCGTTCAAGTGGACCCACATAGTGGGAATTTGATCGTTAAGGAAGATAACACAATTGGCATAATAGATCTTGGGATGTGTACAAAAATCACATCCAGAACTATCGAGCATTTTAGTGCATTATTCCTTGGTATGATGCAAAAAGACGTCAGTTCAATAGTCAGAGAATTCAAAATAATGGGAATCGTAACAGAAGAAACAAAAATTCCACTATACGAGCGAGATCTTAGTGATTTGATAGACACTTATGCTGACAAGCCCCTGAAAGACATTAACTGGGGCAACTTAATGGATGAACTATTCCAGCTTTCTTATCGGCATAAAATGCGTGCGCCCACCGAGTTCATGAACCTTGGAAGAGCTATTATGTTTCTTGAGAAATCGGCGAGGATATTGGATCCAGATTTCAACTTCATGGACCACGCAGAGAATTATATGAGCAGTTTTATCGAAAAGATGGCTTCTCCTCAAGAACTAGCAAAACAATTAATTTCAAATATTCAAGGATTTGTAAGACTCACAAGAGATCTTCCGTCTCGGCTTAATTATCTCCTTACACGTCTAGAGGAAGGTAATCTGACAGTTCAAATAAAGGATAAAGATAGTGAAGAACATCTTTTAATGCGACAAAAAGCCGCAAATAGAATCGGCTTCTCACTTCTTATTAGTTCCATGATAATTAGTAGTACATTGATTCTCTTCTTGGAACAACCAAGTTTTTTCGGTTTTCCACAATATAGCTTAATAGGATATATTCTAGCTGGGCTATTTGGTATAGTCTTCTTGAGATGGATAATTGAAACAATCCGCATCTAAGCAATCCTAAATGATTTTTAACCATTTTTAGAACATGGGAGGCGCAAATACATCAAAATAAAGTAGATCTTCTTCAGCAGAAACTCGATGTTTGGTGTTTCTGGGGACACGAACTAAAACTCCCGGAAAGAGCTCGAATTCCCCAGACCCCTCAATGTAAATTTTTCCTTTTCCTTCTAGCGGAAAGAGAATATCATCTGAATTTTTATGTACGTGTGCCTGTTTTTCTTGACCTTTTGGCAGTTTAGCTAGAAAGATCGTCAAATCAGCGCCATCTTTTTTCTTTGAAATCAACTTCTTGATTTTAATGTCTAAAAATGGATGCTGCTCCCAATTCACTTTTTCGATATTTATCCAACTCAAATTTATCAGAACTCGCGAGAAGACCCCTCTACTTGTTGGGGGGATGAATCGTGTTACGTGTTCACTTTCACAGTGGTCCCCAACACTTAAATAAGGTGTGGTACCTCTGGTAGTTAGAAT
>NZ_JAHPYX010000240.1:0-11241 GCF_019058535.1 Candidatus Borrarchaeum sp. | reverse complement strand
GAGTTACTCTAATTGAATAACCTGAAACAGATGATATTTGAATTAACGGGGAAAAATTAGCAAGATCGTAAACATGAGATGCTTTTATTGAAATTAATTTATTCTGGGATAATGCAAAGAGTGGATTGGAAGTTTTGAAATCGGGCACTTTTGTTTCAAATATTCCATGCCATATCTTAGTTTCAGGAGAAAGACAAAGTGTCGGAGTTGCACAAATTGCAAAAATGATTCTTTCTTTGAAGTAAGCCTCTACTATCCTTCTATGCCGATAATCCATCCCAGCATGATGAAATGCTACTCCTCCTAAAACTGTCTGCGCTAAACGTGCTCGTAATGAAGTGTCTGCCCCCGTAGACAAGATTTCTTCGTTGATACTTTTGAATACATCTCTGTTTTCATCTGTCAAAAAATCTAGTATAGATCTCGCTAATTTAGAAGCTAATGACATTGTCGATTTTCTTGTATTTGTAAAAACTATCATCTGTCCATTTTTACGTAGTATATCTCTTAACAAGTTTATCATGGGGTCATCAATAGTTTGTCTTGTTTTTTTCTTTCTTTTTTTGGCTGTTGTTTTTCTTTTGCTAATTTTTTCCGGTTTTATGGATGTGGCTGTGATTTCTTCTAATTCTCCATCTTCAAACTCAATTGTTCCGTTGTAATAAACCCCCTCTCGTAAGATTACAGGTCTCCATTCGCTCAGAATTAATTTAGCATTTAACCACTCTGCAATTTCGTTCGCATTCTTTATAGTTGCAGAAAGTGCAAGAAGTTGAGCTTCTGGATTTATTTGTCTTAGTTTAGACAGGACTACTTCAAGTGTTGGACCTCGACTTGGATCGGTAATGAGATGAACTTCATCACTTACAATAAGTGAAATATCTTTCATCCAAGAAACCTGATGTCGTAATAATGAATCAGTTTTCTCGTTAGAACAGATTATTATATCGAAATTTTTCAACCATTGATCCTTGGTATCAAAATCCCCAGTACTTACTATTGTTTTTATTCCTAAAGCTTCATATTTTTGGAACTCTTCTTTCTTCTCAGAAGCTAAGGCTTTCAGTGGAACGAGATAGATTACCTTACCATTCCATTCTAGAATATGCTTCAGCATTGCTAATTCTGCAATCAACGTTTTTCCAGAAGCTGTTGGACATGCTAATAACATGTTGTCTCCATCAAGGACACCTCCTTGAATCGCATCTGCTTGTGGTGGATAAAGATCCACGAGTCCATGATCTTTTAATAGGTCCAAAGCTTCTTTAGGAAGTGGAAGGTTTTCTATCTTAATACGAAATTCCTCCGATTAAAAAACAGTTAGTTATTTGTGAAATATCGAGTATTTTCTTTCGTAAAATAGTTTTCCTGCTTAATTACTAATTAATTGATTAATTATGAAATGATTTTTATGCTTCACTTATCCTTTTAACAAAACCACTTTTAGGTTCGTAAATTTCTCCGCTTTGCTGTAAATTATCTAATGCACGCTTAACGAATGGAGGTTCAAAGCCAGCCTCTTCTGCTCTGCTTATCAGTTTTGAAATTGGAACAGCATCATCCATTTCTTGTTCTAGTGATTTTATCAAATCAAGTAGTTCTGAAATCTTATCTCTAGTGCTCTTTGTTTGTCCTAACATAATTGAATCAATATCAAATCGACCATTTTCATCTACACCAACTTGCTGTAATGAATACCTCACCAAGCGAATAGCGGCTTCTGCATCCTCGATTGATACTTCATCTCTGAGTGCCATTTTTGCTCTTGCTTCAGAGATTCTGACAAGTGCTTCCAATTGTCGAGCAGTTATTGGAACAGGAGAATTTATTTCTTCTCCCGTCTTTCTCATTCGCAAGTAGAATTCCTGCAATTTATCTCCAGCATCTGATGTTAGTTTTGGAAAAACTCTGTTTTTAGCATACGCAATATATTTCCTAAGTAATTGCGGATCAATTGGAGCTTCAATTGCGGTATCTCTCTTCTCATGGAGTTTCAAAATGTGTTCTGCGATTTCTCTATCGTGTTCCGCATCTGGCCTGTCAGTTATTGCAAACAATAAATCAAATCGAGAAAGAATAGTCACTGGCAATCTAATATTTTCTGCTGGGGTAGCATGAATATTATATCTACCGCGATACGGGTTGGCGGCCGCAAGGATTGAGGTCCTCGCGTTTAATGTGGCAATGATTCCGGCCTTAGCTATGCTAACAGTATTATGAAGAATTAAACCTTGACTAATAAAGCGATGTGTTGGTTCTACCGTAACATCGTATACATAAGGACATGCCCATTTTCCTGAATTTGCTATCTTCTCGATTTTTTTTATGCGAAGGCAACGTATATCACTTTCAAGAATTCTTTCAATTTCGTTTATTTCTATTTCAATTTGTTGACACTCATTGACGACTGCATCTGCAAGTTGAATAGTTACTTTCTTCTTGGTTTCATCTGTACAGCCTCCTCGTTCTAAGTGGCCAATAAATGAGCCAGATTTGTTGATTTTTCGACCTGCAGTTTCGAGGGACCAATGAAGAATTCGCCGGGTAGCCTTTATTGGTAGTGGTAAATTTTTAAGATGTGTTTTAGCCTCATTAAAAGCATTTTTTGCCTCATCAAGATGTTTCTGAAGCAATGTCCGAGTAATACCATGATCTTCATTAATAGCACGGTAAAATGTCCCTTTGTAAGGTATTCCAACTCGCTTGAACAATTTCTTTATCTTAACTCCAATTCCAGGCGGAAAGACATCATGATCATAATTTGATTTCGCGGATCGATTTACCAACATACTAATTTTTTCCCTACGAGGATCCCATTGCTCGGCAATCATTTGGGAGAAAAGTGGGAGACTGCTACCACGAATACATACCTTATAAGAGTCGTTATAAGAATCATGGACTATTCGACTTTGGATTCCAACACATAGCAAAAGATCTTGATAGTCAAGAGCAAGTTTAGGTGAGGAGGTGCGATAGGACAAAGTCTCAGATTCTAAACTTCCGTCTCCGAGAAATGCAGCTTTAAGGAATTGTTTTACTACTAATTCTCCAGAAACAAACAACTGTGATGGAATACGTTTATATTTTGAAGTGTTAAGAACTTCAGGAAAGTTTTCTCGGAAAAAATCTCTTAATTGGGAAGATACAAAGCGCAGTGTTCGATTACGATCGATATAGTTAATTCCCTCTAAACCAAAAAGATCCTTCATTAGTGATGAGATATCCTTCACTATTAGATCTAATGTATTGCTAAAACCAAGTTCAGCAGAAGAACCATTATAGCTATATCCCTCTGATACAAAATATCCAAGAAGTCTAGCAATTTTTGGGGTTACATGTTCAGGTAAAGCAATTGATTTCGCATTAAAATGTATTGGAATTTCTGTGTTAAGCAATGCTCCAGGATTATGACCACATGGCATAATTCTAGGGGCGGGCACGAAATCTCCAACTTGAATATCAGTAGCTGAAACTACGCTAATAGAATCTCCCTTAAAAACAAAAAGTGGATGTTCAGGTGTTACTATCACATGTCTTCCATTACCAAATTTAATTTTAAAAAAGTATTCAGGTGCGGGATGACGACTTACACGGTCAATACAAATTCTATCCACCTTAAGAAAGTCTGAAGTAAATACTTCTAAGTTAAAGGGCCGCGCGTCTAGAATTTCGCAATTTATTCCTTGAACAATCTTTTTAGGATTATCTGCAAAGAGATTATCAACTAACTCCCCTATTGATTCTCTAGCTCCATCTGCCAAAAATATCTCCATTAATGGATGATAGCTATGTTGTTCCATAGCTTCATGTATGGCAACACGATCTTCGGTCCTCATTTTGTCGAATTCATCAATACATGCCACACCCATATCGCTGAGGACAAGAGCTCCCGCCTCAAGTGTCATCTCACCAGTGTCTGAATCGCGCAGCACAGCAGCTGTGTTATGTACAACTACGCCATTTGCTATGAAATTATGGGAGTCAGGGATTGTTAAATCATATACATATGGTTCTTGCGCTTTGATTTCCGTCACTTCTGCAACTTCATCCCAAAAAATGTCTGACCGAGAGAGACTTTTTAAGAGTTCGTATTTTCTGCTATATTCTTCGTGTTGTTTTTTGGTGGATTCTATAACGGTCTTCCAATAATCAACAATATCGGGATTCAATTTTTTTTCAGTTCTTTGTAAAAGAGAAACAAAAACTCCAATTGGAATTCGGACATTTCTATCTTTTCGCAAGAAGTAGTCAGAAAGCTTTGTGCGTGAGATTTTTGCATATTTACCAATCTTTTCTATTGAGATTATTTTCTTAACTTCTTGATAGAATTTGTTTCTTGCGCTGTATGGTATCTCTATACGATGTCTGAGCCAATCTAACTCAATTTTTTCAAGAAGATCCAAAAGTCTTTTGCTAGAGATATTTCGTCTTTCTAATTCATAGGGCGAAAATGAGCACTTACGCCCAGTTAATTCTCGACTTGTGTATCCATAAAACTCTACAAGTTCTTTTAGGATGAATGAAATATTAGGAATGTTATCTACATTCTTATGATATTCTTTCTGAACTTTACAATATTCCGATATCAGTGAATTCTTTTTTGGATGTTTGAAACCAATATTATTTTTGAATACAACGAGATCGAAATATCCACTAATGGTGAGTTCATATTTTTCTTTCTTACCTACAATTTTCTTCCCTGATTTCATAATAACTGTTTTAGGTTTTCTTTTTCTAATGAAAGAAACGATTCCTAGAGTTGAAAGAGCATTTTTAACAAACTCTACCAAATTCTTACTAGTTGAAGAAAAGCCGATTTGTGAAGATCCACCACTTGATCTTTGCGAAATCCATCCATCAGTGTCAAAAAGTGCTCTAAGAAAAGCATACAGATATTCTTCTTTATAAAATATGATTTCTGTGCTAGGAGAGATATTATCTGATTTTGGTGATTCACTAATACCAAATTTTGAAAAAATATGATATAGTAATGATGACCAAATGGCACACGTTGCGGCTCTTTCGCTAGAGTCTTTTGATCTATTAACGTTAAAACCCATATTTTTGAAGAAATGTTCGAATTCTTCCAATAAAATGCGTTCTCGATTATGGAATCTTAACTCCGTTCCACCATATCCTTTTTCACTTTTATCGACATAAATACTTCCATCTCCAACAATTAAACCCATTATATAGAACCAATCTTCATTCAGGTTTTTAGGAAGAGCATATTTGAGGCCATTCTTGGGTTCAATATGAATCTTATCAGGCAAGTATGTTTCCGCATCTTCCTCAAGCAAATCACAAAATTCTATGAAACGTTGAAGTGGTATGTTTCCAACACGACCTCTCTTTTTCCATCTGTAAAGTGTATCATCGTTTACATTAAACAATTTGGCTAAATCACTCATTGACATATTGAATTTCTTTTTTAGCTTCTCAAGCAAGTCCTTAACTTCACTTTCAACGTTCAAAAGCCTAAGATAACCCTGATAGTCCTTAATTAACTCAAACATAGTAGGAATTTCTTTTTCAGAAGTAACAGGAAATGTCCTCACAACAGCTATTCGATCTTTTGGTTCAAAAAGGTTTGACGGTTTCCATAATAAACCGTTTTGATTAATTGACAAAAGATTAGTTTGAGGAGTTAATTTTAATTCTCTTCCCGTTCGAGTAATTATCTTTATCAATTTTTCTGGACTTTTGATTCTCCAGACTTTTGAAATTCCTCGGGGTTTTAATTCTAGATTATTTGAATGAAATACCTTTAAGTCACCTGATTTCTCCTTATATTCTATCGACTCATTATATTTGGATATTTCACCAGATTTTAACTCATCTTCTACTAGTTGAGATATGGGTAATATGTCATCTGTTAGAAATACATTACTATCACCTGAAATGCACAATCCAGCGGCTGTACTTCCCTTACCCGAAGTATACAAGGCTCTGGGGGCTATTCTAGCGACATACTGAAGTATTTGCGATTTAGCTGTTCCAGGATCTCCCACCAAAAGAATATTTGACTCGCCTCGAATTTTCATTCCATCTGGTAAAACTTTGCTTGTACCTCCAAAAAGAAGAAGCGCAATTGCCTCTTTGATATTTTCATAACCATAAATCGAGGGGGCAATAGAACGTATCAACTTTTGATGAACCCACACATCTTGTGACAGGTCTTTAATCTCTTGTTCTTCTTCAGGACTTATTTCGATTTTGCCAAGTCCTTTTTCAAATAAATCTATGTAATTTGAAGCTAAGTATATTGAAAAGGTGGGGGTTTTTAATTTGCCTTTTGTAAAATCAGGTACAGAACGAAGAATACCAATGATTCCCACACGATCGCCAGGTCTGGCGACATCAACAAGATCATCTTTTATAATAACATCTAAAGAGCGCGGTAACTGACCTGGCGGGAGTTCTTCCGGCATTTCTTGTATTCGTATCTTCTGCCAATCTGTAAAGGTCGACTCTTCCATCAGAAGTTTGAACGGTCCCTTTTTTCTACAACTAGGATTTTCACAGATTTTGGGTTCAGAATATCCTTTATCCTGAGGAATTTCGTAGAGATAACCACATTTTGTACAAATAAACATCGCTTTTATTAGCAATGGTTTAACTTCTGAAGCACGTGTTAATATTCCTTCAACTTGCACAAATCTACCAATATTTACCGATCTGATTTTTCTGAGAGCTAATTTTTCAGGTGGATTACGAAAGCGTGCATGAAAAGTATCAACTTTTTTGAAGTAATCAGGATCGATAACCTTCATCACATTTTTTACTGCAGTCGACGCGGAATTGATGAATTGTTCCGGATTTTCTTCAACTAAATCAGCTAGAGCTGGGTCAAATACCCTAACATCATTGAAGTCGATGATCAGCGAACGAGTTTCCTCAAGAGGCATCCGTTCAATTCGATCTCTCCATATAAAAGATCCTTCATCATCGCGAAATTCCTTAAAGAATGTTTCAAATTGCTCTACATATTCTTCGGAGATTTCTGACATTTTTTTCCACTCAAGTAATCTGTAAATTCAAGGATGAAATGCAAAGTATTTGACGTAAATTTGGATATAATATCGGGTTTTTCTTTGTAATTGAGTTCATAAAATTGTTAAATTGTTGATTTAACAGATCTAAGGTGCATTACTCAAATAGAGAGTTACATGCAACAACATATAATGGTTAAGAAACAATATAAATGCATTCAAAATTTTGAAATTCGCTTATTTGTGAGTTTGAACTGAATTTGATTAGAAAACTGGTAAATTATCATAAAACTTAGATAAAAGTTACGCTAGATGGGTTATCGTCTTTTGGATAATATCTTTAGCCCTTTTAATAATATATTTTTCAGGAAACACTTTTCGCTTGACATTCTTCTTTGAAGTGACTTGTTTTATTCTAAAGGTTGTCTGGAGGGAAGAAAGAGTCCACAACAGTGGGTGATGGTTGGGGTAAAACCATTTATACCTCTTTCTACCTATCTCCCCCTTTTAAGCAGCGTTTTGTAAAGCGTTTGAAATTTCTAAAAGCATTGTTATAAGACTTGCCTCGTTTTTATCATTCTTAAAAAATGATCTACAAGGGTATAATGGTATAGTTTTCTTTATAAGATAAACAGTATATTTAAAGCTATCTAAAAACGCTAAAAGTAACTGGAAAAGTTTAGAAATACTTAATCAAGAGAGAACAAATTATCTTTCCATTGTATGCATAACGAGCTTAATTCCTGAAAAAGGATTCTTTCTTCTTTTGTCATATGTTCAGTGAAATCTCGCGAATTTCTTGTTTGAGATGCAATTTTCAGTAGTTTAAAGAGACGCATAGAGAGAATATCTCTTATAAGTGCTTCTATTTTTTCAAAAGACTGATTGGCCGTTGAACTATCTATTTTTTTAAGAAATCTCAGTTGTTCTCGAACCTTCAGGTAAAAATCTTTATCAATTGACTGTAATGCGTGCGTTTCTCCTTCCTTTTTCAAAACATCATGTAATTCTGAAAGTTCAATGAAGTTGTCCTTTAATTTCGCATATCCTTGCTTGACTAATTCAGTTGCAATCCATAACGGTATGGTTTTTTCTTGTCCTCTTTTTGAAGTAAGTTTAAACTCTCTTTCGAGAAGGCCATTGATGTCTTTCAAGATTTTAACTTGTACTGATCCTTCTTCGAATTCGAACTGAAGTCTTTTAATGAATGTATCAATCATCTGACTTTCCATTTGTAACACACTCTTTATATTCAAATCTTCGATAAATAGCAAGGCTAAATTATGAATATATGTAACTTATAGAGTTAAAGAGTTTTATGGGGAACTTGCAAAAAGAGATAGAAGGAGATAAGACTGATAGGTAAATCAAGATTGTTGCAAAGTTATCCACCTTCACTGTCGCTTGCTATTACAGCTATTATGACAGCATTGGTGTGTATTATAACTCTCGTATTTCAAATTTCAATCCCTCAAACTCAAGGTTTCTTCAATCTAGGCGATTCTGCAGTCTATATTTCTGCGATACTTTTTGGTCCAATTATTGGTGCATTTAGTGGAGGCGTCGGATCTGCGCTTGCAGATCTTATATTGGGCTACGGGGTGTTTGCACCAATTACTCTAGTTACAAAGGGCGCAGAAGGATTTGTTGTTGGACTTATTAGTAACTCCCTTATACCGCCTAAAAAAATAAATACACGCTGGAAAGTTTTCATTAGTCTTACGGGATTAATTGTAGGAATTATTATTATCCTCATTGGATTATTATTCTATTCTACGCCTTGGCAAATTGGAGTTGGAATTCTTGGCAGTTATCAGTTCTTTGAACTTAGCCCGATACCTATTGTGTGGGTAGTCCTCGGTTGTATAAGTGCAGCATTGATTATTGTTGTAGGAATCAGAACACGCCCAGAAGTGTCATGGCTTGTTTTTTCTATCCTTATAGGAGGAAGTTGCATGGTGTTAGGCTATTTTGTTGCAGAATACTGGCTCTTGGGTTTCGGACCTGCAGCCTTTGTTGAAGTTCCTTTCAATATTGGTCAAATGACAATTGGTGGCATTATTGCAATTCCTGTATCACAGTCTCTAAAAAACACACTGCCATTTTTGATGGTTTCTCAAGAATGAATTTGGTTCATAATTCAGAAATTGTCAACCCAGAGAATCCATTTTGTTTACGGTCTAGTTCAATCTTGAAGATTGCACGTAAATAGAAATGCTTTTAATTCGTATAGATGAATACTAAATATGCTCCTCAAATATTGGGAACAAATATTAGCAGAGACAAAAAATTCAGCTCATTTTTCGCTTTGTCAAAGTTCGTTGTCAATCGTGGAGCTTATATTTCATCTTAACAATCTTCTATCAGTTTGAAGTGGTATGACTATGACTAAGTTATGTTTTATCACAGGTGGCGTTTTGAGTGGTTTGGGAAAGGGCATAACAACCGCTGCTATCGGCAAATTATTGCAGTTCCGAGGCTTTCATGTTGACGTTATCAAAATTGATCCTTATTTAAACGTCGATCCAGGTATACTTAATCCTATAGAGCATGGAGAGGTGTTTATAACCGATGAGGTATGGGATTTCAACCCCGCTCCCGGTTTCATTTACAGGATAGCAGAGATTGATCAAGATGCAGGCACGTACGAACGATTCCTCGACCATCCATTTCATCCGTCGCAAAATATTACGAGTGGTCAAATTTATCTTTCTGTGATTGTACATGAACGCGTTGGAAAGTTTCTTGGTCGTACAATTCAGATCGTACCTCATATTACAGATGAGGTAAAATCTCGTATTAGGAACATCGCAAATAAGGAGAATCCCGATGTATTGCTTATTGAAATTGGCGGCACCGTCGGTGATATTGAGGCGATGCCATTTCTTGAGGCGATTCGCCAGTTGCGCCTCGAACTTTCAGAACACGATACTTGCTTAGTCCACGTAACTCTTATTCCATATTTGGAATCCGTTGGTCAATTAAAATCAAAGCCCACGCAACACTCAGTGCGCACTCTTCAAGGAATGGGACTTCAGCCAGATATTATCGTTGGAAGAGCAAGAGAATCATTATCTGAAGAGATCAAACATAAAATTAGTTTATATTGCAGTGTTCCTGAAAATGCAGTGATAAGTAATCCTGATCTCAACCCAATTTATGACCTTCCACTTTATTTTGAACAACAAAATATGGGAAATTATCTATGCTCTTTACTTAAGTTATCCTATGATTGCAAACCCGCCACAGAAGACTGGACTGAAATGGTTAATCTCTTTAAGAACGCCACACGTACTATCAATATTGCTATGCCTGGAAAATATACGAGTATAATTGATAGTTATGTTAGTATAAACTATGCATTGCAAGACGCTGGTGCTCATTTGGATGCAAAAGTAAACATTAATTGGATCGATACAGAGGCTATTGAAGAAAAACCTGATAAAATTCGCGTTTTAGACTCATGTGATGGCTGCTTACTTACACCAGGATTTGGATCGAGAGGAGTTGAAGGTATGATTCAAACTGCAAGCTATGCTATTCAAAAAAACATACCATATCTTGGTATCTGCTTTGGTGCACAACTTCTAACTGTTGCGTTCGCTCGAAATGTAATGGGGTGGAAAGAGGCACATACAACTGAAGTTGATGCCGAAACGCAATTACCTGTTATAGATTTCCTTCCTGAGCAAAAAATTATCCAAGAAAAGGGCGGAACCATGCGACTTGGTGCACACAAGATCATTATTCAAGAAGGAACAAAACTTTGGGATGCATATCATCAATCAGTTATTCATGAACGTTTTCGTCATAGATATCACATAATTGAGGAATATATGGACCAGATGAAAGAGAAAGGCTTCATTACCAGTGCATATGATGACACGGAGAAAATTGTTAATGCTGTAGAGATTGCCGATCATCCGTTTTGCGTGGGAGTACAGTTTCATCCTGAGTACACCTCTCGACCAAACAGACCAAATCCTTTGTATTTTGCCTTCATAAAACATGCACTTGAGAGATCTACATTAAGAACGAATGCTAACGAATAAATATCATCGAAAAAACAATTTTCATTCCAATTTTGGCCTCTTAGGATGTAAGATGAAGAAAGGGCAAAGAATACAAAATTCCATAAAGGTCTAAAGAAGATGTATATCAAATCGCTTCATAATGAACTCGGCGAAATTGTAAGAAAGTTAAAGCAACTTGAAAGAGATAAAGAAATGTTTAGCATGCTCCTTAGGGG
>NZ_JAHPYX010000239.1:0-6382 GCF_019058535.1 Candidatus Borrarchaeum sp. | reverse complement strand
TTGGAATACTTCTTCATGGCGGTTATTCAGAAAGAAAAGCGCTATTCTTAAACCTTCTCTCTAGTTTAAGTACCGTACCCGGAGCAATTATCGCTTATTTCGCTTTAGATATCATCCAAACCGCTATTCCTTACGTTATGGCTATTTCGGCAGCAAGTTTTCTGTATATTGCGTTATCTGATTTAACACCTGAACTACATCGCAAAGTTGGTGTCGGATATGCTCTACGACAATTTCTTTTAATGATTGCTGGAGTTGGAACAATTCTTCTGATCCTTCAACTTCATCCCTAGAATGATTATGTTCTTCAATATCACGACAGAAGTTCCTCAAGTATTTCAGGAAAATTCAGATTTTCTGCGCCATTATTCAGAGAACACTTTCTTGTGAATTAAACTGAACTTAAAAGGTCTAACGCCTTATAGAGGTTCATAATAAAACGAAAAGTTAAATTCTATACCTTTAAAATAGCTTGTATACAAATAATGAAAAAAGAAGGAAGATGGTTATTTAATTTCGACTTTCTTCGCTGGTTCTGGTTCCTTCTTTGGAAGGATCAGAGTCAGAATTCCTTTATCTAGCGAAGCCTCAATCTGGTACGATATAACCATGGTTTAGATTACTTCTCGTTGAAATCGCCGAATTACCTGAAAAATTTCCTGATTTCATTTTCTTGGCTGTCCACGATGGCAAAATAATTGATTTTCTTCTAAGTGCAAGATCAAGCGAAAAACAAATTTTGATATTCTTTTGCCTTCATTTGTCAAAACCAAAACTGTGAAATAAAGAATCTGCCCATAAAGCACCTCATTCATATAAGACTTACATTAGTGATTACTAAGAATAAGGAGGAAAACTAATTGGCAGAAAAGTGGCAGTGTTCAGTATGTGGCTATATTTATGACCCAGAAGTAGGTGATGAGCCATTTGTGGCACCTGGAACTCCATTTGAGGAAATCCCAGATGATTGGGTATGTCCAGTCTGTGGTGCGGACAAGGACATGTTCAAAAAAATGTAAATGGGACTTTATCTAACTACAAAAATCAAAGCCTGACACGGTAAAGTTCCAATCTATTTTTTAAAGTTTACATCCCATAGATTTGTCAAACTACAAAGCGGATGACAAGACTTGAAAATACGAATAGATATTAGATTGCCACTATCATTGTTTAGAAAAGTCCCGTTTCTCTTTACTGCTTCCAATTACAAATCATTTTCAATGGGCACTCCCTTTGATTTTCTTTCCTACCACGGGTCTAAGATTCCTGCCCTCTTACCCTGTACCCTATTTATCAAAGAAGAAAATACTCTAAACGATTTATTATTCTCATTCGCATTCCCTTTTATCAACAATGACGAATGCTTAGTTATATATTTCAATCATCCAGTTTGGCTTGGAAATAATAGAGACCCCTCACTTATTCATAATTTGTTTGATGAGATCACCAACTATTTTCAAGAGTTGGGTAAAGTAATACTGGTAATGGAAAGTCAGATTGAGCATATGACAACCACGTATGCAGTGGAAACAGATTCACCTCATAGTGCTTACCCAACTTCGCTCACACACTTTTCTTATGATGTCAGCAAATTATCCAACTTTACCCCTCCCTTGAAAGAATCTCTTGATCAACTACAAGAAGCAGGGTTCAAGGAATACAGCAGATTGCTATGTTACGAATGTGAAATCGAAACGTTGTTAAGTAATTTACATATCTCGGATCAAAAACTGCCGTATGAAATACTAAAGGACCTAAAAGACAAAAATATAACCATATCACTAGAAGACATCACCCCTTCTGATATGGTTGTAAAAAATTATTCATTTGCAAATCAATTCACCTTTATTTCTTCGCAATACACGTTTGAGCTTGGAGATCATGGTGTTATTGGTTTCCATAATAAACAATTTGTAGGGTTCTTTCAATGGACGCCAAATCTTTTTGAATTACCAAAAAATACGTTACCAATACCTTTCCTTTATCCAGATTTGATAAGGACACACCAGTTCACAACAGGTAAAATCTTTAGGTTTGGCATGAAGATCAAAGATAGTGATCTCTTTAAGGGCCTGTTTCATAAGACAGCACTTACAATGAGGGAAAAAGGTGTAAATACCTGCCAGATTGGATATATTGACGAACAAAATGAATTTCTCACCTCTCTTCTTGATCAAATTGGCTTTAGAGTAATCCATTCCCTACAAATTTTGAAGAAGGAAGTATAGTGAAGGACCTTGATTGTTTAATCGTACATCCCACGACTCGCGTCAAGACACGTTCCCCTACTAACGTACTGACTAACGTGATACTTCCAATGGGGAGTATTGCCATTGCCGATTACATTGATCGGAATGGATTTTCAACAGAAATCGTTCATACCGGATTGGAAGAAATGCTCAATCCTTCTTTCACGATAGAAGCGCTATTCAAAGAATATACACCTACAGTTCTTGGAATCGATCTTCACTGGTATCCTCATAGTTATGATGCATTGCGTATTGCTGAAATAGCAAAAAATACTTACGAAAATATCTTCATTGTGCTGGGTGGCTTCACTGCTTCTTGTTTTGCTGAAGAACTACTACAAAAATTTGAGTGTGTTGATGCAATTGTTAAAGGTGATGCAGAAATTCCAATGTTAGATCTTTTGAAAACTCTTCCCTCCCAAGATCTATCTAGCGTCCCTAATTTGTTTTATCGCGAAAATGATAGCATAAAACAAAGTAAAAAGAATTACTGTCCTTCTCAAGAGCAGTTTGACTCGTTCAATTTTCATAGAATCTCATTGCTCAGAAACTGGTACAACTACCTACAACTTACTCACGAAAATGACGACCTTCGCCAAAAACTGAAAAGACAGGGATGGTTATGTGTAGGGAGAGGGTGTGCAGTAAATTGCAGTTATTGCGGAGGTGGCCATAACGCACAATGCCTCCTTACAGGACGTTCGACGCCCTTATACCGTTCACAAGAAAAAGTAATTGAAACTTTGAAAGTATTTGCAGAAATGAAAATCTCGTGTGCATACTGCGATTTTGACCCCTTTGGGCGAAAAACACGTGAATATTATTTTAAACTCTTTGAAATGATCCGAAAAGAGGGTATAGACGTTTCTACCCAATTTTTGGTGTGGGATGTCACGTCAAAAAAGTTTTTGGAAGAATTTAAAAGAACTTTCAATCCTTTATACACTACCCTTACATTGTCTCCAGAATCTGGTAGTGAAACGATTCGGAAATTGAATAAAGGATTTTATTATAGCGATTCAGAATTATTTTCGTGGTTAGATCTCACCAAAGAAAACTTTATTCCCATCGAATTATATTTCACCACTGGATTGACTGGTGAAACTGTTACAGATTTCAGAGAAACTGTTCAGCTTGGAAAAAGGGTCGTTGAAGAATATCCAAATATTATTCATATCGCTTGTAATCCAATTTTTCTTGAGCCTGGCTCTCCGCGCTTTTTAGATCCTCAAAAATTTGGCATCACACTAAAATTTTCAAAATTCATTGATTTCTATTTAACCTACAAGAAATTCGCTTTAGGCGTTCCAGTCAGTTCCCGTCTGGGATATGAGACGGAACATATGTCAGAAACCGATATTATCCGGTTTGCCAACTATTTCAATGATCAAGTGTATGCTTTAACTCATTAAGTTTAAAAATAGCCTGTTCTCTACTTGTAGGGCGTTTTATCCTCCACCACCAGGCGGAAAAATCGTAATAAGATCTCCTTCTTTTAGTTCTGTTTTTGCCCCTTTTAAGCCCTTAATATTCATACCATTTACAAACATCACCAGGCGGTCAGTGATTTGATTTGTTTCAGCATCGATAAGTTTCTCTTTCAACTTTTCTCCATGTTCTTTGATAAGGGTATCAACTAGATCTTCTACATCGCAACGTTGAAGTGTGACTTGTCTGGATTTTTCGTTCACAACTTCTTGTAACTGACCATAGAATTTAACAGTTACGGCAACCATTTTCTTCACACTTTTTTATGAGTATTAGAATATCTTTAAGGTTTGTATTTTGGCAATCGTTTACGTTGCTCTTGCTACTCATATATAGGTATTTTTGTAAGTGTCATTTGAGCACAAAAAAATTAAAGACAGCTACTAGCCGGACGTGTGCCACACATAATGTTTACTAAGATGATCATTAAATTTCTCGTTTAGGGCTTTTGCAGCTGGCGTATCTGGAAGTTCTTTATTGCCCTTGACCTCAAATGTTTCAATGGTGAGATCAGTAGTTTCTGATGTAGGCCAGAAGCCACCATGATGATTCATATCTCGCCATCCATGGATTGTCATTCGAATTATTAGTTGTCCTGAAGAATCCGCTCTTTTACCTTCTATAATGCCATCAAAGTCGTCTCCTTCATGTTTAAGTATTTCTTTTTTCGTGAGCGTTATTCCTATACGTTCGGCACAGATGGCACAGTTGTTAAATATCTGAAGCGGCACATTTACGGTTCTAAATCTTCTTTCGTTTTTCATAAGCGACACCTTTCATCTTTTACACTCAAGAATACTCTTTAAATAATTTCACTTCTCTGCATGTGTGACATCATGTGAAAACTAGTTTAAGAAAAAAAAGAAACAAAAAAAGGGAATGAAATTTGTTTTATAGGCCATATTTCGACTTTATACTGGCGGGTACGCTACCGTCATCGTTCCAGCCGCGGGTCTTGTAGTACATCGGCTTTAGTTTAGCTAATGGAACCGTGTTTCCTTTCGATGGTCCCTCTGGAATAGGCTCTTCGAGAATCCTTGTTGGTAAGCTATCATTGTCCGCCGTAAATCCTTCGCGGTAGTTGAACATCCTTTCGAGGTTCCAGATGCGTGCGCCAATAGAGTCAAATTCTTCAGCTGTTATATCCCAACCGGTTATTGGGGCTAGAATATTTGCGAATTCTTGGGAACCCATTGAGAATGTAACGAACTGGCAGACAAGTGAGCTGTCCATTGCCGCTACGAAGTCCTGAAACGCGATCAGCATGTCAATTGATTTTTGACCTGGGTCGAATCGAGGCAATTGTTCAGGTGCGCCCAAGATTTCTGGATTGATCATGTATGCTCTTAAGTGGCAAGCACCTCTGTTGGAGGTAGCATAACCTAATGCATGTGCTTTGGCACCACGACCGTCATACGCGGGCATGCTTTGTCCTTTGACTGTCATCGCGAATTTATCAGCACCTTTACCCCATTTCTTTGCAGACATCTCTTCACCATCGCCCAGAATTGCACCGATTCCTTCGACCTTACCTATCATTTCAGCAACCTGTACTATTGCTTCTGTATTGCCAAATGTGAGGTCAATTCCACCAGTGTCTTCTTTGGTGATGATTCCTTTTTCATAGCATTCCATAGCGAAGGCACAAGCTGTACCCGCTTGGATTGCGTCTAAACCGTATTTATTGCAAATGTGATGCGCTGTTAAGACGTAATCAATGTCGTCTACTCCACAGTCTGCTCCCCAACTCCAGGTTGTTTCGTATTCAGGCCCTTCACATACAGTTCCGGCGTATGGTCCTTTTTCGATCTTACTCCATCGACCACACATGATTCTGCAGCCCTTACAACCGACATTCTTGATCAATCTGTTTTCCTTGATGTATTCACCAGAAGTGACTTCAGCACCTGGAAATACATCCATTTGGAAGTTATGTGTTGGATAAATCCCTGCACCGTTGACGATGTTAACCAGCAGCGCTGTACCAAGTGTGTAGAGTCCACCTCCGATCTTTGTGACGTCTCCAGCCTGCATTACCTCGTCTTCGTTCTTCTTAACAGCTGCCTTGAATGCAGCTTCATCAGCCATTGGAATCCTCTGTTTTCCTCGTGCCACTAAAGCTTTTAGGTTCTTTGAACCCATAACAGCTCCGTGTCCACCTCTTCCAGCGGCACGGTAGAATCTGTTCATAATAGCCGCAATGCGTTTCATATTTTCTCCGGGTGGTCCGATGCTTGCCACACCAATTGGGTTGCGCACTAATTTTTCGATGTCCTTTCCTACTGAAGATGGATCTAAATCTGCAAGGATTGCTGTTTCCGTCGCATGAACATCCATACCCCAGTACTTTGAAGCATCTTTCAGTTCAATTTTTCCGTCTTCGCACAAAATCATTGTTGGTTTAGCGGCTTTTCCTGTAATTACTAAATAATCGAATCCTGCAGCTTTGAGTGCGTGAGCGTAGTCTCCTCCAGAGTGCGAGTCAGAAACTGTACCAGTGAGGGGACTCTTAGTAACAGTACAGAATCGCCCAGAACTTGGCGCGCCTGTACCAGTTAGCGGACCTGTTAGAACGATGAGGATGTTGTCTGGTGAAAGTGGGTCAGTTCCTGGCTTCAATCGGTCATAAAGAATTTTAACACCGA
>NZ_JAHPYX010000238.1:0-4708 GCF_019058535.1 Candidatus Borrarchaeum sp. | reverse complement strand
TATCAATTGTCTGCAATGCCTAGAGGAGGAACGGATGCTGGAGCGATTCACCTAAGCCGTGTAGGAGTTCCATCAATTGTACTTGGCATTCCGACCAGACATGTTCATTCGCATGTAAGTATGACTTCGATTGTAGATATTGAACGTATGATTAATTTGCTAATCGAATTGATCAAAAGAACAGACAAAGAAACCGTTACATCATTTACTTCAATTTAATGTGATAAATAAAACCCGTTTATAGTCAATTCATCACTTGGCAGTTTCTATTTGGAGGTGTGTCTTTTTTACATATCAACAGATTTAAAAGTGCCGTTACACTTACGTAAGACTCTTCAACGTCCTTTAGGGCAATTAATTCGTTCAGACAACTCAAGTTTTATAGAAAAGATAACTGAAATGGCTAATCAAGTAAGGTTGTTAACGAAAAAAATAGTCACAGTAGGAGATGTTGTGTCATCAACTTTACTTGAAGCTGGGGTAATACCAGATATTATTATAATAGATTTTAAAACTAAAAGAAGAGCTTTATCTCCATCACAAGTTGTCAAATGTGATTACTCTATAGCAAATCCAGCCGGAGTTATTAAAAAAGAAATTTGGCCTTTATTAACTAGTCTTTTTCAAAAAGAGAAAATACCAATACGGCTCTATGTTGATGGCGAAGAAGACCTCCTTGCAATTCCTGCTACCATGCTTGCCCCAAATGGTTCAATTGTCCTCTATGGACAACCTGATCAGGGTGTTGTAGTTATATATGTGAACAAGGACACCAAAAAAAGATTTCAAGATATAATAGAGGCAATGGAGAAACTAAATCAGACATAACCTAATTAACTAACTTAAGAAAAACGAATTTTCTTTTTAAATTGTAATTATGTGTCTTTCAATACATAGTATACTAAAGTAGATCGATGTATACAAAAAGAAATTAATTTCATGAAGGAGATTTCTCTAATATTTCATGACCGCGCCAAGTTCGTAGATGCCAATTAAATTCGTCTTTCCGGGTACAAGAACTGACCCGCAAGCGATAACAGCCGTATCATCTTTAGAAAGCAAACCTGCATCGTAAACCGCCTTTAAAGAACTATATATTAACTTTGACGCATCATCAGTTTGAATTTCTTTGTTTAATGGATATACTCCCCACAGAAGTCTGAGTTGTCTCATAACGCGTTCATCTTGTGTGATCGCTATTATGCTTTTTTTAGGCCGATATTTGGAAATCATACGCGCAGTAAAACCTCCAGTCGTTACTGTTATTATTGCTGCTACATCCATTTCTTTGGTAATTGTATGAATGACGTGTCCAATCACCTCAGCCACATCTTCGTGACCATGGTCGTAATAGTCAGGATCTCTGTAGGGCATTGAGCCTTCTGCATTTTTTGCTATTCGTTCCATAGTCTTTACAGACTCAACCGGATAATCACCTACTGCTGTTTCACCCGAAAGCATAACAGCATCAGTTCCATCTAATACTGCATTTGCAACATCACTCGCTTCTGCTCTTGTAGGGCGTGGATTTGACGTCATTGACTCTAGCATTTGTGTAGCTGTAATTACAGGTTTCCCGTAGCGATTACATTTGTGGATGATATCCTTTTGAACTAAGGGAACACGTTCTGGTGGTATCTCTACCCCTAGATCACCCCTAGCTACCATTATTCCATCAGCTACTTCCAAAATTGCGTCAAAGTTTTTTAGGCCAATTGAATGTTCAATCTTTGCAATGAGTGGAATCTCTACTCCCTCGTCTTGCAGTATTTCTCTGACTTTTAGCATTTCTTCTGGTGTTCTCACAAAAGAAACCGCTAAATAATCTGAAACAAGTTTTGCCGCAATTTTCATATCCGCTATGTCTTTTGGTGTAGGAATATCAATTGTAAGATGAACATCTGGGATATTAACGCCTTTTCTTGCGCTTAACACTCCACCAGATTCAATCTGGCAATGAACATCCTTATCATCGATCGAGACAACACGAAGCCCAATAATACCATCATTGAGAAAAATCATATCTCCTATATTAACATCATACGAAAGATCTTTGTAAGAAACTGAGGTTATTGATTCATTCCCTAATACATCTCGGGTTGTTAAAGTGAAATTATCTCCTAGACTAAGATATACTGACTCCTTACCTTTTTCCATTTCACCTGTTCTCATCTTAGGTCCTGAAATATCAAACATAATGGCGATATCAGAAATACTTCTTATCAGATCAAACCGTTCAATGTGATCTTGATGAGTACCATGTGAGAAATTTAGTCTTGCAACATCCATCCCCGCTTCAATCATCTCAATAAGTGTCTCCTCAGAATCAGAAGCCGGTCCTATAGTCGCTACTATCTTTGACCTCGTAAGGTTAGTTTCTTTGTCCATTCTTTCTCCCTCAGTTCGCATCATATTATATTTTATTTTATGTGTTTATTCATTTTTTCAAATTCCTTAAAACTACAAAGAATTTTTCGAAGAGCCTCAATTTGTATATTCAATAACTCCTTTAAAAAACGGGTGTTATGAAATTGATTTAGTTAGAAGACTATTACCTAGTTCGAATATAATTTTCAGTTAATTCACTATAGTCTGTAAAATAGTATCCCCAACTGGATCAATTCATAAGTGACTGCTTAAAACTGATATTATTCCAACACAAAATTGGCTTGAGTCAAACAATAAAAAGTAAGTGGGCGATAATCGAATTAAAAAATGAAACAAATAAGATTATCTGAAAAGCGGATTGACATACACAACAAGAGTTTCTTCATCATCAGTTTTCATAAAATCCTTTTCAGCAAGGACTTCTTCTTTTAAAGCTTTAACATCTTCAACTTCGTCTCCTTCCCTGCGAGTTTCAGGTTTTTTAATGAGTTCAATAGCTTTTACTTTGTTATCCTTTATTACAACGCGTGGAAGGTAGCCTTCGATAATGAAATGTCCATCTTTGGCATCAGTTAATTTTTGAAAACTCTTGTCAATTGTTTCAGTGCCAAGAAATGTACTCTTACTTACAACCAAACCATAGATATCGTTTCCAATAATAACATATCCTCTATCATAACCTTCAGGTATTTTGCCAAAGAGATCATCGAGTTCTTCCATTTTAAGAGTTAAGTTATTAGAGGATTCTTTATTTTCTTGCACTAAATGTACATTCTTAGGGTGTATTTCTTGAGGGGGAATCGTTTCTTTAATCGTAGGGGTATTATTATCTGTAGAAGTTAGTGAGGCTTCAGATTTAGATTTCTTCGATTTTCTAATACTTGAATTAGAAGCTTTTTTAGAAGTAGATTTTCTGACATTTGTCTTACTAAAGAGGTTAAAAAATTCTTCAGGCTCAGTTCCCTCTTCAATAGCGGCAGACTTGAATTTTCGTCCCTTTTGGGTATTTAATTGAACTGCTGCCCGTGCACTTAAGAATTTTTTCCTGACATCTATTTTAGAGCCTTTCCAAAGCCAAAGGGTTTTTGTTGACTCGTCTGCAATCAGTAAAACGTCTTTGCTTTTTAATTCTTTTTTATCCAAGTTGATTGGGGTGAGTTCACCTTCACTATCCAAGCGAAACATCTCAATCTCAAACGTCAACACAGAGGTGTACCCCATTTATTGTGGTTAAATACTTAGTCTAGGTTTAAGATTTAAAATTTTCTGGGCAAACTCTACGCAGAACTAGAAAAACTCTCCGCAAATGAAATTTTTGTCGACTTACCGAAAGCAACGAGGTTAAGAAAATTACATTTTTTTAGATTACATTCTGAAATAGTGAATATCAAATAAATTATGTTAAAAAGAAGTCAAGAATTACTCAAAAAAGCAAAAAAATAGTTATGAAAAAAGAGGTTGGAAGGCGCTTTATGTGGCTTTTATGCCTTTCTTCTGCTTTCTTCGCGTGCTATTATTTTCCATGCACCGTATTCTGTTCGGTTAACAACACGTACGGTTCCTGCAACTTTAAATTTTTCAAATTCGCCTTTCATCCATTCTTCAATCGCCTTTTCGCTATAAATTATGTTCGGGTTCTTAATTTCTTCGTCCAAATTAGATGGTTCAACTTTTATGAGCCAGCCTTCGTCATAGCAATCTTCATTCAAGAGTAAAGGCTGTTCTTTGATTTTTTGGTTTACTTCAACGATCTTACCACTAATGGGTGAAATAAGTGGTCCAACATATTTACCAGCCTCTAATGTTCCAAAGACTTTTCCTTGCTTAACTTCGCCGCCAGCTTCAGAGGGAAGGCGTATATACTTAATCTCACCTGCTTCATACACACCAAAATCATCGATACCAACTCTAATTTTGGGAATTATATATGTTGACATCCAAATATGTCCTGGATGTGAACCCATTGCACCCGACCAGTAATACAAATCGTCCAACATTATAAAAATGCGTTTTTCATCATACGTGATGGTAATCGGCATATTTAGTCCTCCCAATAATTAAATCTGCAGTTTTTCAAGAATAGGTTCCACTGGACTTGTGTGAATCATGAATTCTAATCCAAGATCTTCTTCGGGATCCATTTCCATGGCAAGCCCCATCCATTGGATTAAGTAGAGTACGGGAACTTGTATCTGGGTCTTAAATGTGGCGGCCATCGATCCTTGGCTATAATCGTAGACGTATTGACAAAGAGGACAAATTGTTGCGAGGCCATCGAATCCATATTCTTTTATGGCTTTGAGTTTTGAATATCCAAGTT
>NZ_JAHPYX010000237.1:0-5552 GCF_019058535.1 Candidatus Borrarchaeum sp. | reverse complement strand
GTATAGCCCAGCATATCGGCAAAGGCCTGATTGCACTCAATAATATTTTTTTCCAAATCTGCAGAGAAAATTCCATCAGCAGAAGATTCATATAATCCTCGATATCGTTTTTCCGACTCTTTAAGTCTCTCCATTCGCTTTTCAACAAATTTTTCTAGATTTTCAGCATAGTTTTTAAGTTGACTCTCTAGTTTCTTTTGTTGAGTAATATCGTGAACAATTATCCACATTCCAATAGGGTTGTTTTCTTGGTCTTTGATGCGCCATGCTTTTACTGAGACAGAAATAATTGTCCCGTCTTGCTTGAGAGCTTCCGTTTCTAACTCATCAGAATAGCCACTTGTAAATATTTGGTCAGATAGAGTTTTTGCCACATAATCAAACAGTTTGCTGGGAAAGAGTTCACGATAGTTAGCGTTATATAATTGCTTTTTTGTATATTCAAGCATATCTGCGAAAGCCTGATTGCATTCTAGAATATTTCCTTCAAGATCTAGGAAGACGATACCGTCTAAGGAGGATTCGTACAACCCACGATAGCGTTTTTCTGATGCTTCTAAGTCTTCAGTATACTTTTTCAATTGTCGCTCCATTTTCTTCTGTTCGGAAATATCACGAACTATTTTCCAAATTCCAGTTGGTGTGCTTTCCTTATCTTTAATGAGCCAGCCTCTTACAGAGACCGGAAAGATTGTCCCATCTTTCTTGATATGCTCCTTTTCGTACACATTTGAATAGCCTTTTGGAAGTATCTGTTTGGTGAAAATATCTGTTTCAATGTCATACCATCTCTCAGGCGTAAGATCTTGATATGTCAAGTTATAGAGCACATCTTTGGTATACCCCAGCATGTTGGCGTAGGCTTGATTACATTCTATAATGTTTCCATCCATATCTAAAGAGGCAATACCATCAATCGAGGACTCATATAATCCCCGATAGCGCTCCTCTGATGCTTTGAGGTCTGATGTTCTTTCTTCAACGATTTGTTCGAGATTTTCAGTGTATTCCTTTATTTTTTTCTCCGCTTGCTTACGTTCAGTGATGTCACGAATAATACCCCACATTCCAATCGTTTTCCCTTCTTTGTTGATAGACCATCCTCTTGTTGCAATTGAGACGATTGATCCATCTTTCCTTATATACTCCTTTTCGAATTCTTCAGAATAACCCAATGTTAATATTTGGGTATGGTATTTTTTATTAGCTTCAATCCATTTGTCAGGTGTTAGGTCAAAAACATTGAGGGCATAAAGTTCTTCTTTTGAATAGCCGAGTAAATTAGCGTAGGCTTGATTGCATTCTAGAATGTTTCCATTTACATCAAGAGAGATAATGCCGTCTATAGAGGATTTATACAACCCTCGATAACGTTCCTCTGACTCTCTAAGTTCAACCTCCAATTTTTTTCGTTCTGTAATATCCTTTACCACTTCCACAACGGCGACGATCTTTCCATCGGCATCTCTTACTGGAGAACTTGTTACCAAAGTATTCATTGGCTTTCCATCAGGATTTATAACCACTTGTTCCGAAACAAAGGTTTTCCCCTCATTAAAGACCATTTCGACCGTGCACTGAGGACAGCGCTCATCAAAACACTTATACACTTTGTAACACTTTTTACCAACAACAGAACCCCAATGCTCCTTTATTGGCTGATTAGCCCAGATAATGTCTAATTCCTTATTTTGAATGGTGATTAGGTCTCCTATTCCTTTTAAAACAGCCTGCTGTTTAGCTTCAGCTTCTTTTAATTCTTTTGTCCGTTCTTCGACGATATTTTCTAAGTTTTCAGTATAATTTTTCAATTCTCGTTCCAATTTCTTACGTTCGGTGATGTCCTTATCAACCTCTACAACTGCAATTATCTCTCCCTTAGCATCTCTTACTGGGGAACTGGTGACTAATACATGCATTTGCGTTCCGTCTGGAATTGTGCTAATTTGTTCGGTAACTGTCGTTTTTCCTTCTTTGAACACTTTTTTAACAGTACAATCTGGACAGGGTACGGTTAATCCTTTATAAGCTTCATAACACTTCCTTCCAACAATCTCTCCCCACAGTTCTCTTATTGGCTGATTTGCCCATATTATGTCTAGATCCTTATTTTGAATTGTAATGAGATCGCCAATTCCTGTTAAAATTGCCTGAAGTCTTCCCTCCGATTCTCTTAAGGCTTTCGTTCGCTCTTCAACCATCTTTTCCAAGTTTTCAGCATAGTTCTTTATCTTCTCATCAGCACGTTTGTGCTCTGTAATGTTAATAATAATCCCTCTTAGGCCAACAGATTTTCCTTCGTTATCTCTGATGACAGAGCTATGTATTGCAACTGGGTATTTGCTCCCGTCTTTTCTTCGCGCTGTATATTCGTTTATTCCTATTTCTTCTCCTTTTATCAGTCTTGTAATATTCTCCTTGAGTTTCTCATGATCTTCAGGAACTACTAGTTGGAAGGCATTCAATCCCTTATCAAGATCCTCTTGAGAATAGCCTGTAGTCTTAAATCCTATACGATTGACGAAGGTAAGAGTTCCTTCGATATCTGTTTCATAAACTGTTTCTGGCAATAAATCAGACAATTCTCTGAATTTCTTTTCACTCTCTCTTAACGAGGTATCAACCTTTCTACGATCGCTGATATCGCGAACTATTGCTAAATCTGCTGGTTTTCCCTCGTATTCAATTAAACTGGCATTTATTTCAACTGGTATCTTCCTGCCATCTTTTGTATAGAGTTCAATTTCGTATCTATTTGGAATTTGTTCTCCAGCAATCCTCTTTTTATACCGTTCCATAACTAATTCTCGAGATTCTGGAGTAATATAATCAATAAATTGCTTTTCAAGTGTTTCCTCTAATGTGAATCCAAAAAGTTCAAGCAACATTGAATTTGCAAATTTTGCTTTCCCATGTTGAGCAATAGCGATCCCATCGTTTCCTTTTTCTACAATAGTTGAATACTTATCTTCAGATTCCTTTAGCGCTTTTTCTACTTGCTTATATTGTATTTCTGATGCTTCCAATTCAGCAATTCTTTGACGTAATTCTATCATTTCAGCTATAAGTTGCTCTTTTGTCTTATTCTCATTGTTCATTTAAAGCAACTCCTGAAGATTATTTTAATTTGAAAGTTGTGATTTGCATCCAATCAGGTTGTTCCCTGCCCCAACTTCTAACAAATAATCTGATTCTTTATATATTTTCATTGTTCATTACTTTTAAAATGATATATGCAAATGTCATTTAAAAGCTAAAACTTCAAAAACAGCAAACTGGAGGATATTTTATGGATTTTCTGGAAGTTATTGTGACAAGACGGAGTATTAGGAAATATAAAAATGATCCAATTCCTGAAGATAAACTAAACAAAGTCCTTGAAGCTGCACGTATCGCACCGAGTTGGTCTAACATGCAATGCTGGAGGTATGTTGTGGTAAAAGACAATAGCACTAAAAAAGCATTGGCAGACGTCTTACCTTCAGGAAATCCTGTTAAAAAGGCATTTATCCAAGCTCCCATTATAATAGCAGGATGTGCAGATCCAGAACGCTCAGGATACATAGATTCTCAAAGAATAGGGGACAAACAGTGGCACATACTTGATCTTGGAATTTCTATGCAACAACTAGTCCTTGCCGCCACAAATGAGGGGCTAGGAACGTGCTGGGTGTGTTGGTTTAGCGAAAAGGCGGTTAAGGATATTCTTGGTGTACCCGCTAATATTGAAGTTGTTGCGCTCACTCCACTTGGATATCCTGACGAAGAACCAAAGTCAAAACGCAGGAAATCAATCGAAGAAATTGTTTATTATGAGCAATATGGACACTCAGAATAACTCGTTCTTGTCTTCGAGACAAACAAAAAATTGAAAACTAGAATATCTCAAGGATTTTGAGAAATATAGTTGGTGAGAGATACATGCAAGTTGACATCCCTTACGGAGAGGAAAATATCACAATTGATATTTCAGCGCCTTGTGAAGTATTAGTCCCAAATGAAGTCCAAATCAGAGATCAATTTGAAATTATTGAGCAAGCGATTCAAAATCCAATAGGGAAAGAATCTTTCGAAGATTTTGCTGCGAAATCTGACCGTTTACTTGTCATCGTTAATGATGCGTCACGCCCGACTCCTACAAGTGTGATATTGGAGTTTCTTTTTTCATATCTTTCATCTCATTCTGATGTTCGGTTTCTTGTCGCTACAGGGGCTCATAGGGAACCAACTGAAGAAGAAAATCGTTTTATCTTTGGCAGGTTCTATGATGATTTCAAAGAGGTAATTTTCGTTCACGATGCTCGAAAGGAAGAAGATATGACATATCTCGGAACGTCGAAGAATGGGACCGAGATGTATATCAACAAGTTAGTTCCTGAGATCAGGAATGTGCTTATTATTGGGAGTGTTGAACCACATTATTTTGCTGGGTTCACCGGTGGAAGGAAATCGTTTCTCCCTGGCGTTGCCTCATATAAGACTATTGAAATGAATCATAGACTTGCGTTTAGTGATGATGCAAGATCTCTCGCTCTAGATGGTAATCCTGTCCATGAAGATATGGTAGACGCGATGAATGTTTTAGAAAATATCAATATTTTTTCTATTCAGACAGTTCTAACTGGCGATCATAAACTCTATGCCGTGACTGCTGGTGATCTACTGAAAACCTTTGATGCAGCTATTGAGGCAGCTAAAACGATCTATTGCGTTCCATTGAGGCAAAGAGCAAATATAGTTATTTCCGTTGCACCTTATCCTATGGATATTGATTTATATCAGTCTCAAAAAGCCCTAGACAATGGTAAATTGGCAGTAGAAGATGATGGGATCCTGATTGTTGTTTCAAAATGTCGAATGGGTGTTGGCGAAGCTGCATTTTTAGATCTTTTGGGTAGCGCAGGATCTTGTCAGGATGTTTTGAATATACTGGATGAAGAGTATAAACTTGGTTATCACAAAGCAGCAAAAATGGCACAAATCGGAATTAGAACTCAAATGTGGGCCGTTACTGATTTGGATGAAAATATTATCAAAAAAGCAAAGTTAAAGCCATATTCTGACATCCAGTCAGCTGTGAATGACGCAATTCAATTGATAAAGGTAAAGGGCAAACAGCCGAGAATTGTGATAATGCCATCAGGGAGTCTTACCATCCCATACCTAAATCTAAACAAAAAATAAGGTTAAAAAAAGTGTTTTCGGAATGAGGACATGATGTTTTTTAATACTCATATAGGTATTTCATTATTATTACCTCAAGGAGACCCCCCAACTTGTTGGGGGGAGGAATTGAGGTCGAGCGTTGCTCACACAACCCTTTCTGCGGAGACAGGGGTTGGTGTACCCAACCTCGGGTGGTGTTTTAATGACGGGTACTCGCAAGTCCCGCCGCTCCCAACACCAAGGGAGTAGGTTCTCTTCGCCAAAGTTATCAGTCAGTACTATACGATGATCACTGAGAGTTTCCTCTCTGTTTAAACCACCGTTTACAGAGCAAGGGACTAGAGAAGCATCCCTTGGTGTGTTCTTTAACTCTCCTGATAACGTAG